>JBFGQE010000139.1:0-7050 GCA_041564355.1 Gammaproteobacteria bacterium
GATCGTGCCCGAGATTTCGACTCCTTGCGCGCTGGTCTCTTCTTCTTCATCGTCGTCACCACCACCGCCGCTGCACGCCGGGAGCAGTACCAGGACAAATAGAAATAGCAAAATGAAAACCGGGGAGATGTCGCGATTACCGAAGCGACTTCCCTTGATTTGTCCAGGCAATACTCTGGTTATTGTTCTTGGTTGCGGCATGCCGCCTGTCCTCCTGGCGAACCGCGTGCTTGCGTGTGCGCGGGCAACGGTCACCGAGATTCAGGGTTCGGCTTTGTTATTGGGTGTAGTGTCGGATCCGCCTGCCCCTGAGATTTCTGCTCATTGCAGATTTTTTTTCATTAAGTTTCGAGCGGTGTTACTGCCTCCCTTTGCGATTAACCCGAAATCAGTTGAAATTGTTCGCAGGCTTAATCGCCAGTTTCCAGACATTTAGACCGTTTTTCGAATTTATTGCCTGAAGACTATTGTTGATTATGCGTATCACCATAAAACAAGCCGATGCGAAATGCAATTCGAGTACCCGCAACCGATTCTCGACCGATTCACAGTTTTACCATTAATCGCTTCTCTGATCTATCGCGGTGAATATAATGAATGTCGTTGGGATGAGCATTCGCGAAAACGGGAAAGAACTTTGCGCGCGGTCTACGATTCCACGTTACGCTGGTTACGCATGGCGTTCGAAAACGTCTGGCTTGCGGGCGCGATTATCATCTCGATTGCGACGCTGATCGCGCATACGCTGCTGCACAACGTGGCCATCGTCGAGCTTGCCGAGAATCACTTGTCGGACATCCGCATCGCTCTGCTTGCGCCGCCGCGACAGCAGTCGGAGCGAATTGCCGTCATCCTGATCAACGACGATTCGCTGGACCAGGTCAATTATCGCTCGCCGATCGATCGCCGCCTGATCGCCGAAATCATCGATCAGCTCGAGGCGAAATCTGTCGCGGCGATCGGGCTCAATTTGCGCTTCGACCGACCCACCGAGGCGGAAAAGGACGCGCAACTCTACGATCGCCTGCGAAGCCTGCGAATACCGATCGTCGTGTCGATGGTTTCGGACAAAACGGGCTATTCGCCCAGACAGCGAGAGTACTCTCGCGAGTACCTCGAGGGTTTGCAAACCGGCTTGTCGCTGATCTTGCGCGACACCATCGATCACACCGTGCGAGCTTCGTTGATCAGACTGGTTGAGAATGACGCGACGCAACTCGGATTCAGCGCGGCGCTGGCGCAGACCGTCGGCATTCAGTTGCCTGAGCGGGAGCGGATATTCATCGACTATCGCCAGGGTCCGGACGCCTGGACGCCGCCGTTCCCGGTCTATCCCGCCGAGCAGGTCGCCAAGTTGCCGAAGTCGGCGCTCGAAAACCGGCTCGTCCTCATCGGCACCGACCTGGGTCATACACGGCGTCTGCGCACGCCGTTCTCGGTTCTGAACCGGGGATTCGCCAACGATTTGCCAGGAGTAATAATCGAAGCGCACGTCCTGTCGCAGCTGATCGAGGGCCGAACACTCGGCGTCGTGCCCGACTGGGTCAAGCTCGCGATTACCGTGGCGATGGCGATCCTCGGTTGTCTGCTATCGCTCCTGCGAGTCAATTTGTTGTCGAAGCTGCTGATCCCGATGGTGCTGCTGCCGTTGGCCTGGTTCGGGGCGCTCGTGCTTTACATCGTCGACGGATCGATCGTTCCGGTAGTCAGTCCTACCATTGCGTTCGTCGCGGCCATGATCATGACGGCGTTCTGGCAGTGGCGCAGCGAGAATTTACGCCGCGAGCGGGTGCATCACGTGTTCGGCCAGTTTCTGGCGCCGGCCGTGGTCGATCAGCTGCTGGAGAAGCCCGGCGAACTCGAACTCGGCGGCGAGGTGCGAGAGATCAGCTTCCTGTTTACGGACCTGGAGGGATTTACCCATCTGACCGAAACGACCCAGCCTCGAGTCATGGTCGGCCTGGTGAACAAATATCTGGAAGAAGCCTGCAACATCGTCATGTCGCACGGCGGTACGATCGACAAGATTGTCGGTGATGCCCTGCACGTCATGTTCAACGCGCCGTTGCTGCAGGAAGACCATGCCCAGCGCGCGGTCCGATGCGCGCTCGAGCTGGATGAATGGTCGGAGGACTTTCGCCGCTTTCAGCAGCGCCAGGGTATCGAACTCGGCGTGACGCGAATCGGTATCAACACGGGCAAGTGTATCGTCGGCAATTTCGGCGGCGAGAGTCGTTTCGATTACACCGCGCACGGAGATGCCATCAATTCGGCCGCACGCCTCGAGGCCATCAACAAGGAACTCGGAACCACGATCTGCGTTAGCGAAACGACAGTCGACCAGTGCCAGGGTATTTATTTCCGCTCGGTCGCGACGCTGGTCTTGCGTGGCAAGAACAATGCAATCAAGGCGTACACGCCCTTGAATACCAATAAACTCGGGGATACGAAAGTTATTCTCTACGAACGGGCTTACGAACTGCTGACTGAGCACGAACCGGAGTGCAAGCAGCTGTTCGACGAACTCGCGCGGCTGCACCCCTCAGATCCGCTCATCGCCCTGCACCAGCGACGTATCCGTCAGGGCGAACTCTCGACCCGCCTGGTCATCACCCGAAATTAGGAACGGCGGCACGCCGGCGCCGGGTGGCGCCTAAAAATTGTAGGTAGTTGACAGGTACAGCGTTTCTATATGATGCTCGAGGTCCTGTATTTGCGACGAGCCGGTGATGACCTGGGCCTCGCCGTCGCCGCGCGAAACCGCAAAACCGAGGGTAATCGACGAAGCCTTGGAAAACCGCGTCAGACTGAGGCTCAGCCCGACAAGATCGACGTGGTCGAGTTGATTGAATTCACCAGAGGATACCTCGGGTGTGTTGGCATTATCGCTGAACAAACCCGCTCGCATTGCCCACTGGGCACTGAAGTAATACTCGAGTCCGAGCGCCAGGTTGACAACCTCCTCGGCGCTGAAGGCGTCGCTGCTGGTCTCCTCGAAATGCGAAATGTCGAGCGAGTAAAGCAATCGGGACGTCGGAAAATAGGCAATCCCCAGGCGGACGTTAAGCGGCAAATCCCGCTCGTCGTCGCTACGGGTAATCGTCGGGTCGATCGGCGATCCCCCCACCGGGATGCACTGACTGGGCTGCACCAGCGGATTGTTGACGTCGGAGGAGCAGGTAACCTCCGTGCGCGATCGTGAAGACGTAATGAAGGTCTTGCGAATCGAAAGGCCGAACGACCAGTCATCGTGTGGAGACCAGAGTAAACCGAAGACCGGCTCGAGACCCGATTCGGATGCCGCGAAGTAGACGTTGCTCCACTCAAAGCTATTATCCGACAGCCGAATCCACTGGTTGTTGATCAGATCACGTTCGCGTTCGTGCAGGTAAAGTGTTACGCCGAAGTTCAGCTCGTCATTGATGGCCAGCGCGTACGACGGACCGAGCTTGGTGACTTTCTCGTTGTTGTTGATGTTGATGATGAATAACGGCACCCCGGGAATGTTGGTGAAGCGCGAATCCTGGTCCTCGACCTCGAAATCGGTCACCGCGTAGGAAAAACCGAAATAATGATCTCCAATTTTGTTGGTGATGCCAAAGTAATTCGGCACGATGTTGGAGGACTTACGCTCCCAGTCGCCGCCCCGGAGAACGTCCTTGTAAACCAGTTCGGTCGTATGCACGGCGTTGGCGCTGGCCGACAACTGCAGCTCGCGGGTAAACACCAGCCCCGCGGGATTGTAGAAAAGCCCCGAGGCATCGTCGGAAATCGCGGTGTAGGCGCCGCCCAGACCGCTGGCCCGGTCGCCGATCAGGATATTGTTATAGTGAAACTCGTCGGCCGTCGAAACCGTTGCTTTCGCGAGCAGCATCGCCAGCAGCGCGATGCCGAGTAACGCGGAATGATCAGTCTTCTCCCCGAACGTTCGCCCGAAATCGTTTTTCATTCTTATAGCCCCCCATTGCGCTTAGTCCCTCTTGGTCGATAATTTGCCCCAGCCGCGCCAGCCGCTCGGCAAACGATGGATGAGTGCGGTCGAGCTCACCCGTGGCCGCCTCCACCTCGGGTCCAATACGCTCGAGGTAGCCGTAGTAGGCCGTTGCATCGTAACCGGACGCGGCGCTCAGGAATAACGCCTGCACGTCAGCAGCGTGCTCGTCTTCGGCCCCCAGGCCTCGGGTGAACAACAAGTCCAGGGCATGCCTGATCGCGTGCGCGAACACGACGCTGGTCGACTCGGTACTCACGGTGACGGCTCTGCTTATGGCGGCCACCATGGATTCGTCGTCGTCGCGGATATCGAGCGCCGTGACGATGTGCCGGTCGGTCACGTGCGCGATTTCGTGCGCCAGCACGCCTGCCAGTTCGGCTTCGTTACGCATCCGGTCGAGTGCCGCCGTGGTGACGAAGATATACCCGCCCGGCGCGGCGTAGGCATTGATACTCTCGGACTCGATTGCGGCGAAGTAATAGCTCAGCTCCGGCCTGTTGGTGTGCCGCAGGATAGACTGGCCTACCAGGTTCACATATCGATTAAGTCGTTGGTCGGGGCTGATTTTACGTTCGGTGAGGATGATCGCCGCCATTTCCCGCCCGAATATGACTTCCTTCTCGATATCGGCCTCGCTGTATTCACCGGCCGCCGGTGCAAGCGAGATTCGCTCCCGAGCGGCGATCGCGGGATTCGATATCACGAGCAGCAGCAATCCAGTCAATGACAGAACTCGTCGAATCATTTGACGTTGTCCGCGATGAATTGATCGATTTCCGAATCACTGAGGATCATGCTTTCGAGCGCGCGCAGGGCCCTGAAATCGGTTCTGCCCGCCGCGTCGGATTCGTCCTCGGTCAGATTGCGAATGCCGCCCGCGGTGCTGACGTAAGTCAGGCGCACGCGGCGATTTTCATTGCTGAAAAAATTCTTCAGGCGCGTGACTATGGACAATTTTTCCGGGCTCGGCTTGGCTGTCGAGATCGAATAGCGCGATACCCAGCCGATAAGGGCGTCTTTTTTCACCTGTAGCCAGACTTTGCGTCGCTCGACAATTTCGACCTCGTCGTTTATTTCCAGGACCGCGACGGTAGCCGAATCGAGACTTGCTTGCGCGTGAACCTGGGCCTCCCTGCTGCTGATATAGGCGACGGCACCGGACTGTGCCGACGCGATCGTTACCAGGCAAAGAAACCCACAAACGAGGAGTGACCGGCGCGATATTTCCGTGCCGATCCGGCATGCGGATCCCTGGTTGTTATCGATTTTTCCTCCTTTCACGCTGCTCCCGGTTGTATCGTTTTTTATGCGGGTCATGGTCTGATTCTTCAGAGTTGATAACACACTGCCGCCGGATTGGCTACCGGTTTTTGCTGTACGCGCGGAGATAGAAAGCCAGTAAAACGGAGAGAAAAAAGGCGAACAGCACCTGTGTTATCGGCATGACCAAGTTTTTGTCGAAGGCGAAGTACGCAACTGCCGGGTAACCCGTAGCGACCGCCAGATGAACTGTCACGGCCATCCAGGCACCCCGCGAAAACAGGGCCGAGGATACGGCGATCGAACTGACCACCAGCAGCAATACCAGTGCAACCGCCGGGGATGTCGCAACGAGAAAATCCTGTTGTAACAGATTGGATACGGTATAGGCATGCAGAAAAACGCCCGGTTCGCTCGCAGCCATGGCAGTGGGTTTGGCGTCGAGCAATCCGATGGCGCTGGCGCCGAGCAGGACCAGCTTGTCGGCAAACAATTCCGGGGGCAAGACCAGGTCGTCGCTTTGCCCGCTGCGAATCTGTTCGTGAGTCCGAATCACCTGCGATGCCGGGTAGACCGTCACCCGACCATAAGGATTGATCAGGAAATGACCCGCTCCGTCGAGCGGGATCGACGCGCTACCGATTCGGGCTTCGGCGTCGACGAGATCTATCGTTTTTTCATTGGTCAGCAGAGGCAGCATTATTGCGCCGGACAGTGACGATAGAACTGTCCCGTCACGATGGCGGTTGAACAGGCGCAGGCGTCGAAAGATGCCGTCCGGGTCGGGTCGAATTTCGAGAAAACCAATGCTGCGGCTGGCGCGATAGAGTTCGGTAAAAGGGAGCAGGAAATCGTCGTAAACCGGACCGGCATAGCGATTCGCTTGCAAACCGAAACGGCTTTCGAACTCCGCCGGCAGAGATCGCCGGGTGCCAGTCAGACCCGATGGCAACAATTGCATCGCATGCACGGCAATGCCGGACCGCTGCGTGGCATCGACCAGGCTCAGGTCTTGCTCACTCAAACGATTCGGCAATTCGTACTCGGAGAACAGAATATCGAACGCGAGCGATTGCGCGCCCGCGAGGACGAAGAAATCGATCAGCTCGGCGAAGGCGTTCCGGGGCCAGGGCCAGCGGCCGAAGCGCTCATTCAGCTCACGCAGGGAATGGTCATCGATCAGAACGATGACCACGTCATCGTGTAACGATTTCTCCGACCTGAAAATAGCAACACGGTGATCGAACGAGCTCAACTCGAGGCGGGAAAAGAGATTGCTCGCATCGAGCCAGACCGTCATACCGACACCCAGTAATACCAGCAATAGTCCGCGAAGCAGATTTTTTTTCGTCAGCGGCATGCCTGTCTCGGATCATAAAATGCGGCTGGAACGCAGGCTCTTTTAAATTGCATGGCCAGCCAGTATAAATCCGGACGGGCGCGAAGATGAATTAAGCATTTCACGTCCAGGGGCCGAGGCCGGCATCTTTCAGTCGCGCTGCCGCTCGAGCGGGTCGTATTCGCGGCCGCAGGTGCGCGCGCAGATCGCGAGCTTGCCCGCCGCGACCGAGTCGAGATCCCAGCTTGCCGGGATCGCCTGCTGAAACAGCGGCCCCTCGATTACCGCGCGCAGGCCGTGCGTGCGCGCATCCAGCGCGGCGGTCCCGCCGAAACGCCCGACCAGCTCGGCGAACTGGCGCCGCTCGGCGGTGCTCGACTCGCTGTAGACCGCGCCGAGCCAGCAGCACGGCAGCGCGTAACCCTGCGCCGACAGGTAGATCTTGCCCTTCGCGCCC
>JBFGQE010000140.1:0-6948 GCA_041564355.1 Gammaproteobacteria bacterium
AGGTTTGCCTACTGCTCCCGCTATCGCGAAAAATTCCGCCTTGCTCTCGACGTTCTCGCGACGGCCAGAAACCACCGTTAGTCAGAGTTTCCGAACTAACGCTTTCTCGAAGCCCTATCTTTGGCGCCGTGAGTACGCCCCTCGCTGCATTGAAATTTTTTGCGAACCGCTCGCGTACTTTTTCGTACTGCTCGCGGTATCGCAAAAAATTTCGCCTTGCGATCGACGCACTCACGACGCCCAGAAACCTTTACGAGCAGTTTTTTTTGCGGTGCGCTTTCAGATGCCACTGGTTGGGCCTGCTGCGAACGCCGATAGCCGCGTTGGATTTCGGCCGGGCCGCGCAGGCGCAAGGCGCTCCGTGCCATCTGCCTGCTATCCGATGCCGTTCGATTTCGGCCTTGCCACCCGAACCGAAGAACCAGGTTCTGCGCGCTTTATCCTTGATACTCTGACATGAGGTTATAATCGGTTCGGATAGATCACCGGGTAAAAGTGCGGTGAGGATGAAGGCGAGCAAAAAATACCAACAAGGGGCGCATTTACTGGTCGACCCGGTGCAAACGCTGGCACGAATCGAGCCCTTCATGCCGGAGTTGGGTATTACCCGCATTGCCAATGTCACCGGGCTGGATCGTATCGGCATTCCCGTGGTTATGGTCTGTCGACCCAACTCGTATTCCGTTTCTGTATCGCAAGGCAAAGGCTTTACGCTCGCTGCGGCAAAAGCCTCGGGATTGATGGAGTCGATCGAAACCTGGCATGCAGAGCGCATCGAGTTGCCGCTGAAGCTTGCTAACTTTGATGATTTTTCGAGTCGGCACGCAACGATCGACATCGATCGATTGCCGAAAATGCAAGACAGTCTTTACCACGGCAAGTTGCCTATCCTGTGGATCGAAGGCACGAACCTGATTTCCGATTCCGCGGTCTGGCTGCCCTACGAAACCGTGCATACCTATTACGCCCGGCCCGCGCCATCGGGCAGTGGATGCTTTGCGCAAAGCAGTAACGGCCTGGCCTCCGGAAATCATTATCTGGAAGCGCTGTCGCATGCGATATGCGAATGTATCGAACGTGATGCAAGCTGCCTGTGGTATTACAGGAGCAAAAAGGACAGGGACACCACAAAGCTCGATCTCGAGAGTGTCGGCGATGCTGTCTGTCGGGAGTTGATATCAAGACTGCGCGCGGCGAATCTCACGGTGGCCGTCTGGAACAGCACCAGCGATACCGCCATTCCCAGTTTCGACTGCTTGTTGGTCGATCGGCAAAACATGCATTCGCACCCCGGGCTGGGGTCGGGTTGTCATCCATGCAGATCGGTGGCCCTGGTTCGTGCGCTGACCGAGGCGGCACAGGTGCGCACGACCTATATCTCCGGAGCGCGTGATGATTTGAGCCACCGGGAATACGAACTGCCGGAGCTCGAGCAAAAAAACCGACGACTGCGCAGGATGGCGGGCAGCGGAAAAGGTGTTGTCGATTTTGAAGGCATTCCCGACAAGCAGTTCGAGACTTTCGAACAAGACGTCGAATGGGTTTTGTCGCGGCTGGTCGACATCGGCATCGAGGAGGTTGTTTGCGTCGACCTGAGTAAATCGGAACTCGACATTCCGGTGGTACGCGTCGTTATTCCCGGGCTCGAGGGGCCGCACGACGAAGATGATTATATTCCCGGGCCGCGTGTCCGTGCGCTTGCCGGGCGAGCGGCATGAGAGCTATCGTATTTGCCGGCCCGAGTGTAGCCCGTGACGAGGTGGAGGCGATCCCGGGGGTCGAGTGGCGGCCACCGGTATCGCAGGGCGACGTCTATCGTGGCGCGCAAACGTCACCCGATGTCATCGCGATAATCGACGGCTATTTCGAGGGCGTGCCATCGGTCTGGCACAAGGAGATTCTGTGGGCTTTGTCGAGCGGAATACACGTGCTCGGCGCCGGCAGCATGGGGGCTTTGCGAGCCGCGGAATTGTACCCGTTCGGCATGCGCGGCGTGGGTGAGGTCTTCGAGGCTTTTCGGGACGGCATTCTCGAGGATGACGATGAAGTGGCCGTGTTGCACGGTCCCGCGGAGTTGGGTTATCAGTCGCTTTCGCTGGCCATGGTCAACGCGCGCAAATCGATTGCGATGGCGCTGGAAGCCGCGATCATCGATCGACCGGTCGCCGATTCCCTGGTCGCTCTGGCCAAGTCGATTTTTTACCAGGAGCGCCAGTGGGCGCAGGTGTTCACGCTGGCACGGGCAAACGGAATCGACGCCTCTGCTCTGGCGGCATTCGAGTCCTGGCTGGAGCGCAATGAACAGGATGTCAAGCAACAGGACGCCGGCGCCTTGCTGGCGCAGCTGGCTGATTTGATGGCATCCCCGATAGAAGCGTTTCGATGCGACTATGAGTTTGCCTGGACCGTCTTGTGGGACGGAGTGGTCAGTGGTGATTCCGGCTGTTCGCCGGCGGAAGGTGACGATACCCGGGCTGATTTCGATTCGCTGGTTCTCGATGAGCTCCGAATGGATCCCAGGCTGTACCAGCAAGTAAGGTTGCGCGCCCAGTTCAAGCAGCTTGCACTGCGCGATGCCGGCCGTACGCGTCTCCGGGTCGACGACGCGCAACGACGCCGGCAGCTTGGAAAATTTCAGGAATCCCGGGGCCTGTTCACGCGGGCGCAACTGGACAGCTGGATCGAGCATAATGACTGGACTCCGAAGGCACTGGAAAAAGCGCTCGAACATCAACAACAACTGCTGGCATTGGTCGAAAACCTGGGCGATGTCGATCGTCAATTGCTGCTGGAAGAACTGCGACTCGAGGGCAGTTACACCGCGTTGAAGTCGCGAATCGAGGCCAGGCGCAGGCTGGATTTATCGTCCTTTGCCGGTGTCGATATCAGGCCCCCGCAGCTGCTTGCCTGGTATTTCGAGTCGCACCTGTGCGAATCCATCCCCGAGGATCTCGACGATTATTTGTCCGAATCGGGGTTTCGCGACCGCGCGGAATTTTATCGCCTGCTCAAACAACGGTATCTGGCGACGCTTGCAATCGACGCCGAAAAGCAGTAGAACTTGGTCGCGGTATTAAAAAAAAACCATAATAAAAAATACTGAGGGGGACATGGCAGTTCGGCGCGACCAGACAGGCGGGACTCGATTCCGTCTGTATCCGCAGGCTCCGATTCTCGATCCCGACCGGGAGCCCGAAGTCGTTTTTGTGTCCAGTCCCGCGGGAAGCGTCGGCCCCGGCCCGGAAGACGATCGCATGTACGCGATCAATCCGATCGAAAAATGGCCTCCGTACGGCGTGCAAACGCGTCGCGATGGCTCGCCTTACCTCTACCTGCCCCCGTGGGACGGCGATATCCACGCGCCGGCCCTGCCGGATGCGGCTGGTCATTTCGACCATATCGATGAAGATTCCCCCGAGTTTCTGGTGGCGCACCTGTTCGGTTGCGTGCGCTTCGTGCAGGACGTCTGGGAAGAGTATTTCGACGAGCCGCTCGAGTGGCACTCGGCCGACGCCTTCGACAAGATGGAGCTGGTCCACCTGCCCGAGTACGACAACAGCCGCATCGGCTTCGGTTTCATCGAGTTCGGCTCGAGCCTCAGCAAAAGCGGCGTCGCCACGCTCGACGCGACCAATTTCGACATCATCGCGCACGAAGTCGGGCACGGCATCATCTACAGCACCGTCGGCCTGCCCGATCCCGAAGGCGAGACCGGCGAGTACAACGGCTTTCACGAATCGGCCGCCGACCTGGTCGCGATCATCTCCTGCCTGCATTTCGACTCGGTGGTCGACGAGCTGCTGGATAATACCGAGGGGAATCTGTACATGCTCAACCGGCTCAATCGCATCGCCGAGCTGAGCCATAACGAACAGATTCGCGTCGCGTCGAACGCGGTGACCATGTCCGAGTTCATCCACGGCTGGCGCCGCGAGCACCGGCTGTCGCAACCGCTCACGGGCGCAATATTCGACACGCTGATCGATGTCTTCCACGAACAATTGCTCGACCGGGGCGTTATCAGCCCCGCGGTCGAAGAACTGGCCGACCGCTACGAGTACCAGCCGCGCTACCAGGCGCTGGTGCAGGACATGTTCGCCGAAGCCTATGCCGGAGAAAAGCCGGCATTCCGGGAGGCGCTGCTGGATGCGCGCGACATCATCGGCCTTTACCTGGCCGAAACCTGGCGCCGCCTGCCGGCCGACTACCTCAGCTACTTGCAGGTGGGCGACACGCTGTGCGCGGTCGACCGCGATTTCTCCGCCGGCGAGTACACCGGGATCATCGTCGAAAACTTCGACTATCGCGAGATCGGCCGGGTGCCGCTGGGACCGCAGCTGGCGAAGCTGCCGCGCGAGAATCACATGGATTCGCCGCGCTGGATGTCGCCGCGCCGCTGGGAATTCGACGCGCAACTGCGCGGGGCCTTTTGAGCGGGGTCAAGGGCCAAAGAATGCAGGACCCGGCCGAGGTCGACAGCGGCTGGATGGTGAAGTTGGACGACAACTAGAACCACGACAGGAGGAATGTTATGAGTAACCTGATGATGCCGTCGAGGGTGTTGCTCTATGGCCGCAAGATGAGAGGTATCAAAATCAAGGTCAGTGTCTTCGACGAGGGCAAAGGAGGAATTCCCGGGCTTGGAAACAATCGTTTCCTACGCGAACAATTCGAACCGAGTAAATTCAACAAGGAAAAACCCTGTTTCGCGATGATCTACGGTTTCGAGTTCGAAGGGCATTACCACGACCTGATGGCGCCCGCGATCATGCTGGTGCACGGCGACGGCGTCGAATACGATCGTGGTCGCCGTGTCGTCGCAGCAACGGCCGCCGCAGCGGCTGCTCGCGGCGCTACCCTTGCCAGCGTGGTTGCCGCCGCCTTTTCCGCTACCGATGGGGCTGGCGCCGCCGAAATAGCCGCCGCTAACGCCGCTAAGAAGGCCGCCAAAGAAGGCGAAGCGGAGTTAGAGGCCGCCTCCGAGGCCAGGCTGGCCGCGAAGAGAGAAGAGGCTACGCCCGAGAGTGTAGCTCGGGCCGCGGTAAACGCCTCCTCTGAATCGGGAGCTGTCGCTACTGCCGCTCTCGCGGCTGCAGATATTGAGGGAGCTACTCCTCAAAGTGTAGCCGATGCTGCTACCGCGGCTGCCGAAGCAAGCGCCACTCCTGCCAGCGTGGCTCAGGCTGCCGCCGTGGCCTCCGCCGCCGGTAAATACATCGGCCGGGTCGAAAAGCCGTTCCCGGACTTCGCCGACAACCTCAGGATCTGGCCATACGACAAGGCCGACTTTTCGCTGCGACTCGACCCCTGTTCCGGGCCGCTCGAATCGATACTGCTCGAGTCCGAGATCGACGACGCGGAACTGGCGGACGAGATGGCGGGACGCAAGGTTAGCGGCAGAAAGGTGGGCGGCTACCTGGGCCGGGGGCGCAAGGTGAGCGGCCGAAAGGTCGGTATCAGCGGCCGCAAGATCCGCGGCGAATAACGGTAGTCAGGTCAATCCGGCTTTCTGCAAGCCGTCGATGAAATGCGCGGTATCGTCGGGATACTTGTCGGGCAGCATTTTGCTCCATTGCTTGACGGAAAAATCCGGATGCGCGCCGAGCGTTTTGCGGGCATGTTTCCGCGCCAGCTCGATTTGCCCCAGCTGGGCATAGCTGGCGGCCAGGATGCGGCTGCCCTCGGTGGGGTTGTTCATTTGTTCGACCGCGTCGATTGCATTCTGGTACTGCTTGAGATTGTAGTAGGCGCCTCCCAGGTTCCACAGGTATTCGTCGGGGTAAAACGGGTTGAGGTGCATGGCTTTCTTGATCAATTCGACCGCCTTGTCGGAGCGCCCGGAGTGGGCATAGGTGTCGGCGAGGTCCGCGATCACGTCGGCGTCGTTGGGATTCAGCTGGAGGGCGCGCTGGTACGCATTTATCGAGATATCATGGTTCTTCTGGTAAAGCGAAACGAACCCGACGCGCGCATGGCCACGCGCATCGCCCTCGTCGAGCGATACGGCTTGCCTGGCCAGGGTCAACGCGAAATCCAGCGAATCGTCCGGATGTTCGGTCCACGAGAAAAGCCATTCCAGGTTCAGCGTCTGGGCGATCGACGAAAAGGCGCGCGCGTAACGTGGATCGAGTTTTACGGCCGTTTCGTAGTATTTCCGCGCCTGCCGCAAATCGTCACGTGTATAGCGATATATGTGTTGCTGTCCCTTCAGTACCATGTCGTAGGCTTCGTGGTTACCGGGCAGCATGCGCGCATGATTGGCGCTTTCCTCGGCGCTGATTTTTACCGCGCAGACGTTGCAAATGATCGCGGCTATGTCGTCCTGGACCTCGAATATATCGTCTAGATCGCGATCGTAATGCTCGGTCCAGACGGTCTGATCCTTCAGCGTATCGACGAGCTGGATAGATATTCGAACGCGGTTACCGGCGGTGCGAACACTCCCGTCGGCGATATAGCGAACGCCCAGTTCGGCGCCGATTTGTTTTGCCGATCTCGTCTTTCCCTTGTAGGTAAACGATGAATTGCGCGAGATGACGAACAGGTTGTGGAACTTGGCCAGGTTGGTGATGATGTCTTCGGCGATTCCCTCCGAGAAATACTCGTAGTCCGGGTTGCCGGTGGCGTTCTTGAATGGCAGCACGGCGATGGAAGGGCGCACGGACAAGTGTTCCTTGTCCGCTTCCGGTGCGGTTACCATGGCGGATCCGCGGGGGCTGGCGACCATCATCGCCGCCGTCGTTTCTTTTACGATGCGGAATACGCCGATCGGTTCCTTGATGTTTTTGAGGCGTTGCGGGCCGAGATTTTCATAACCGAAGTATTTCGAATCCTTGACCTGTTCGTGCACCGCGCTGGATATGAAAACGCCGCCGGGATCACACAGGCCCTCGATGCGGGCGGCGATGTTGACCGCATCGCCGTAGTGGTGTTTGTCGTCGTGAAGCA
>JBFGQE010000141.1:0-6946 GCA_041564355.1 Gammaproteobacteria bacterium
CCGACAGCTAGCCTCAGCCGCCCGCGCTAGCCGACTCTCCTCGCTAGAACAAACGAGCCACACCGCACCGGTACGCTATGGACAGCTGCGTGCCGCATCAGCGCTCCAGGAAAAAAGACCCGCCATCCCAGGCGCAACAAAGCGAGGAGTTCAAATCCCCAGAAAAATTAATTTATGTTTATCCTTGACATAGACAATATGTGATTATATGCTCTTTTTTAACTTATATTTAGTTTTTTATTAAACGTTAATTAGACAAGGGTTGTAGTCATATGAACGTTGTTACCCGTCGCCAATTCCTTGCTACATCGGCCGTCATGGCCGCCGTCCCGCTAACCGGGCGCGAAGCCTTCGCTGCCGACGCACCACGTCTCGATCCCGACGATGCGCAGGCGAAGGCCCTGGCCTACGTCCACCAGTCGGAAAAAGCTGGGCAAAACTGTGCTAATTGCCGCATCTACACCGGAACGGCTCAGGCGGAATGGGGACCTTGTGCTATCTTCCCCGGCAAGCAGGTGGCCGGGGCCGGGTGGTGCAGCGCCTGGGTTGGAAAAAGCTGATCCGCCTCGCCTGACACCTTTCTACGGAGGAAATACACCATGGAAACCAACATTACCCTGATTGCGCTCGGCTACCTGCTTGCACGCATCGGCATGCTGCTGACTTTCGGCTATATCGTTTACCGTGTCCTGCGCCGGCGCAATGCCGCCATCCGTGTCGATCACCGCAGCCATTACGCTTTAGAGCGCGCTCGCGCCAGCCTGACGCGGCGCTGACCCAATACGTCTCCGCCGGTAAACCGCTTCCCGCTCCGACGGCCGTACAGACCATCGTGCAGCCGTTAAACCTGGAACCGGCGGTAGACGTTCTACTCGACTGATCGCCACAGGGCACGCTCTTCTGGCAACACCGCCCGACCGCGAGCCGGCGATGGTTGCGCTCTCAGCATTTCTCGGCGAACAGCAGCGGGTCATCCGCCCGCGGCCCGGCCTCCGCCGCTCGCCACTGGTCAATCGAGTTAGCGTAATATCTCAGAACCTCGAGCGATTCCGACCGCGGTCGAATCAGTCCGTCACGATTTTCCAGCAGACCCCGACCCGCGAGCATCGATAGCGCTATCGATAACACCGCCTCGCAGGCGTTGGCGCTGATCCTGATGGGTGCCCCGGCGGCCTCGAGCGTTTCGATCCGCTCCGCGGCAAGCGCCTTCAAGTCCAGTTCGCTGAGCCACTCCTGCTGGTTTTCCAGCACAACCTGGCTCACCAGCGCGACCGGTAACACCGGCACCACAGCGGCAATTCGCTGCATCAGACCTCGGCTGAGACTTTCGATATGCTCGAAGCGTTCTACCTGGCTGAGCGTCGACAGATCAATCCCGTTTTCCTTGCAATACTGCCGCATGGAAAGCGGCTTACCGAAATTGACGCTGGCATAACCGAATCGAAGCCGTCGCTTTTCCCGCCCCAGCAGGAGGGTCTTGAGCCCGAACTTGAAGCTGGTGCGGAGAACGAACCACAGGCTCCGCCGCACCGCCTCGGGGTCTAGCCGGCGCACCAGGCTGATATCTTCGATCACCCGGTCGTAGTTTATCCCGACCGGAACGAACACGACGTCGCGGTCCCTTTCGGCGTGATAATCACGCAACATGTAGTCGACAAATCCCTGCTTCGGCGGCCGCAGCAGGCCGTCCCGGGTCAATCCACCTTCGAGGAACACCGCCTGGCAAACGCCGGCGCGGGTCGCCAGGTTGACGTAGCGCTCCAGGACCCTGCGGTAAAGGGCATTGCGCGAATTGCGCCGCACGAAAAAGGCGCCCATCGATTTGAGCAAGGTCTGCAGTGGCCAGACCCTGGCCCATTCTCCCACCGCGTAGGACAATGCGGTGCGCTCGGCGACCAGGAACGACACCAGCACGTAGTCCATGTTGCTGCGATGATTCATCACGAATACGACGCTGGAATCGGGATCAATGCGCGCGATCTCGTCGTCGTCATGGAAGCCGACCCGTACCCGGTAGAGCATTCGACCGACGGTCTTGGCAAACCAGTAACCGATGCGAAAATACAGGTAGGCATTGAACGACGGCGCTATTTCGTTGGCATAACGCACCACTTTTGCCTGGACGACTTCTCGCGGCATATCATGTTCCGCGGCGTACTCCTTCATCGCCGCGACGACTTTTTCATCGAAAACCAGCTGGTCGACCAGGGCCTGTTTACGCGTCAGCTGAAACGGCCGGATTTCGATATCGAGCCGGGTATTCACCTCGTCGATGACACGGTTCACGCGACGTCGCAGGTACCAGCGAAAGCCGGGCAGCAGGATGCGGTCCATCGCCAATATCACAGCCGTGACGACCAGAAGAATAAACAGCCATAGCGGCAGAGTTATCGTATCCCCCATGGGTCCCCAGTTTGGCATGTTCGCCGCGCGACCGCCACGGCAAGATCAGCCGGACGTTTGTCACCCGGCTGGTCGCGACGGAATGTCCGTCTTGCCGGGTTGTCCGAGGCAAGCTCTCGCCGGCGCTCGCTCAGGAGCGCAGGTAGGACGCGCCGTTCACGTCGACGATGCATCCGGTCATGAACGCCGGCGCTTCGAGGGCGAGAAAGCCGATGGTTCTGCCCAGCTCCTCCGGCTGGGCAACGCGCCCGATCGTGCTTTGCCGACGAATCTCATCGCCTTCCGCCGACGCCAGCACGGCCGCGGCCATCTCGGTTTCGACGAATCCCGGGGCAACGGTATAAACGTAGACGCCATGCGGACCCAGGGCCTGCGCCAGCGACTGCCCCATCGCGTTCATCCCAGCCTTGGACGCGCCGTACCACGGCATCAACGGTTCGCCGCGAAAAGCCCCGCGTGACGACACGTTGACAATGCGCCCGCCGCCGCGCGCGACCATTTTTCTCGCCGCGCAAAAACTCAGGTTCCCGGCCGCGGTCAGGTTGGTATCGACGACGCGCCGCCAGGCTTTTTGCCAGGTCGCGTAGTCGAGATCGTTAAACGCGTGGCGCTCGGACACGCCGGCATTGTTGACCAGCACATCCAGGCCGCCCAGGTCGCGCTCGGCCTGCTCGACCAGCGCTGCAGCCGCGTCCGGATCAACGATATCGCATTGCAACAGCTGGTGGCCATCACCCTTGAGCGCGGCCAGCGTTTCCTCGGCGCGTTCGCGGTTGCGATTGAAATGGACGCCGATGCGCGCGCCGCGCGCGGCGCACTCGATCGCGGCCGCGCGGCCGATGCCGCCCGACGCGCCGGTTATCAAGATGCTAGCTGTCTTTGTCATGCAACCCCCTCTCCGGTGTTTGCAGCGATACTATGCCAGATGTTCGTGCGCGCGGTCGCGGCGCTGGTTCAGGGCTTCGCCAGCAGGCCGCCGTCGACCAGTAACTCGGTACCGGTGATGAAAGCGGCGCGTTCGGACAACAGGAACAGGCAGGCGTTGGACATGTCCGCGACGCTGCCGACCCGTCGCAGCGGGATTGCAGCGGCCACCGCCTCGCGAGCGTCGGGGTTATCGTCCCAGCGCTGCTGCATCGGCGACTCGGTCGGTCCCGGGAAAATGACGTTGGAACGAATATTGTCCCCGGCAAGCTGTATCGCCAGCGACTTGGACAGCGCGACCACGCCGGCCTTGGCGGCCTGGTAGGCGTCCTGCGGTGCCGGATCACCGCGCAGGCACTGGGTCGACGAAAAATGCACCATCGCGCCGCCACCGCGCCGGCGCATGCTCGGCACGACTTCGCGCGCCGAGTGCACCATGCTTTTCAGGTTGATCGCGAGCACCTGGTCCCAGGTATCGAGATCGATATCGAGCGCGGAGCGGTCCCGCTCGAACCACAGCGCGCCGGCCACGTTGGCGAGCAGGTCGATGCCGCCGAATTCGTCGACCGCGATTTGTACCGCCGCGGCGACCGCGTCGGCATCGGTCAGATCCCCCTCGACGTAGCGATATCGACCCGGACCTCCCGCGATGCCGCCCGGCTCTGGTTTCAAATCGAACATCAGCACGCTGGCCCCGGCTTCGACCAGGTCGGAAGCAATGCGCAAACCCATGCCCCCACCGGCACCGGTGACGAAAGCGACCCGCTGCGAAAAATCAGTCATACCATTACTCCATCACGGGGATTTATTCGACCGCCCCGTCGACCGGCTCGAGACCGCGCGGGATACGTTTTTCGGCGTCGTAGAAAGGCAGTTCGACCAGCTCGATCGGATATTCCCGGCCGTCCCGATCGACGACTTCGAGATCCCGTGCCTGCATCCACTCGGGCGATTCGAAACGGACGAAACCGATGCCGCTGTCGAGAAACGGGGAAAATTCGAAATCCGTAACCCGGCCGACCGCCCGTCCGCCCGACTTGACCGGGGCGCCGAAGCGCGGTCGACCCTGCGCGCATTTGAAGCCGCAGAACCGCGGCGACCGGTTCGCCTCGCGCAACGCGTCGCGGCCGACGAAATCGTGCTCGAGATCGACGAAATCGCCGAGACCCATGTCGAACGGCGTCGTCGTCCAGTCCATGTCGGAGCGATAGTTGAGGATGCCGGCCTCGATGCGGCGGATGTTCATCCCGAGCTGCGAACAACCCGCGATGCCGTGCTCGGCGCCGGCCTGTAGCAGATGATTCCACAAGGCCGGGCCGTCCACGTCGGGATCGAGGTTGTAGACTTCGAATCCGAGCTCTCCCGACCAGCCGGTGCGACTGACCAATACCGGCTGCCCGCCCATGCTTCCCTCGAAAACGTCGAAGTAGCGAAACTCGGCCGGCGCACCACCATCGCAGGCTTTTGCCAGCACCTCCAGCGACTTCGGCCCCTGGACCTGCAGCACCCACGAACCCGGATCGCGAATCTCGACGTCATATTCCAGCGCCAGCGCGACCAGCCAGGTGCGCACATCGGCATCGGCATGCACGTACCAGTAACGCTCGTCGGCGAGGCGGAACAGGATACCGTCGCAGACCAGGCCGCCACGCTGGTGACAGAGCAGCCCGTAACTGCCGCGGCCGACCCGCAGGCGATCGGTCGGCCGGGTGAACAGTCGATTGAGGAAACGCGCCGCGTCCGGGCCGCTGATCTCGAGCGGCTTTTCGGGCACGTCGAACAGCCCCACCGCCTTGCGCAACAGCCAGTACTCTTCGACCGCGTCACGACCATAGGATAACGGCACGAGCCGGCCGGCGTATTCGCCGTAAAACGCGTTTTCGTTCCAGCTGCACGCATACCACGGCGACCGGGCGCAATGACTGTAGACTTTCGGATTCGCAAGAGACATCGGGCGTTGCTCCGGGTTTGTCCTGATCGAGTCAGGCACAGGTAACGAGGCGCCCTATTTAACTTCTTCGTGTACTCACAATCAATCGAAAAAAGCGACCGCAATCGGGCTACGATTCCGATCTCGCACCGACGGATAGCAACTCAACGGCCGGAAGAATTCAGTGGAGCGCTCCGGCTCATAGAATGGATGACCAGGGAAAAAGCGGCACCAGCGCCTCGATGGCTACACGGGTGGAAGGATTTCGTCGGTTAAACCTGCGGCGCTTCGTGCCCGGATTCAACGCTCATTTTTGCGCTTGTACATGACCAGGTCTCCCCCGTGCAGCAGCATGTCGATGCTCAGGTGGAGCGCGGGATCGTATTGCACGATGCCGTGAGTGAACAATATTTCATAGTCGAGCTTTTCCCTCTGGCAGATCGCGTGCAACCCCGAGTTAAAACGGTTCATGATCGATTCGACCTGGCCCTTGGTAGCGTCGGCAAACAGGATTACGAACTCGTCGCCGCCGAGGCGACCGATGACATCCGATTCCCGGGCGACGCCGATCATGTTTTCGGCAAACAGGGTCAGGACGCGATCGCCCTCAGCATGTCCGAGAGTGTCATTGATCTGTTTGAATTTATCCAGATCGAGAAATACCAGCGATGCCGGCAACCCCTTGCGATGAAAAAACTTGAGGCTTTTTTCCGCGAGCAATTTGAACCCTCTTCGATTGGAGATACCGGTCAGCTCGTCGATCGTGGCCAATTGGGTCAGTTCGATTTCGCGCTCGACCAGGGCGGCAAGATCCTGCAGCACCTTGCGCTCGTGAACACTGAATCCTCTCGGTTTCCGATCGATCACGCAAAGCGTGCCCAGCTTGCTGCCGCCGGTCGTGGTTAACGGACAACCCGCGTAGAAGCGGATATTCGGATCCTCCAGCACCAGCGGATTGTCGATAAAGCGCTGATCGGTCATGGTGTCGTTAACGACGAAAACGTCATCGCCCAGAATCGCGTGGCCGCAGAAAGAAATCTCGCGCGGCGTTTCTCTCGCCTCTAAGCCGACCGACGACTTGAACCATTGTCGGTTCTCGTCGACGAGGCTGACCAGCGCGATCGGAACGCCGAACAGCTCGTTGGTGATTCGCGTCAGGCGGTCGAAGCGCTCTTCGGCCGGCGTATCGAGAATATCGAGCGCCCTGAGCACGTTGAGTCGCGCATTTTCATCTATCGGGGTAGCCGGTTTTTCCACGGAATTGCCTGTCTGACCAGATTATGAAACTGGCAAAAACATCAGTAGTGCATAATCTAGGCCAAAATTTGGAGTTTTGCACAGGGAAGTTGGTAAAGGATCATTATCGGCACGAACTATGAATCGGCTCTCTGGCGGGATGAAATTGTTCTGATCAGGCGATTTTTCTCAATACCCAGTAATGCCCGTCGCCATCGTTGTTATACGGCGCGTCCCTGACCAGTTGTACCAGTTCCGCCCGATTTGCCGCGATCAGCGCGTCCACAACCTGCTGAAAATTGGTCTGTTCGTAGTAATGCGTGCGGGTCGACACCAGCAGCAGACCGCCCTTGCGCACCAATCGCAGCAGGACTTCCAGGGCTTCCGGGGGCACATGGCCGAGGGTGAAAACGCCGATCGACAGAATCGCGTCATAAGTATCATCGGCGTAGC
>JBFGQE010000142.1:0-6945 GCA_041564355.1 Gammaproteobacteria bacterium
CGGCGCAGTTCCGATCTCGATGATGTCAGGGCCTTCGCCTCCGGTTTTGCGGGGAGCGAGTGACGATCCGCATCGACGTGCTCGATGCGCCCGCTTGCCAGCTCGGCGAGGGACCGGTCTGGGATCACGAGCAGGGCGCCTGGTGGTGGGTCGACAGTCACGCGCCGCGCCTGTTTCGCCTCGATTACGCCAGCGGCCGGCTCGACGCCTGGACGCTGCCCGGCCGCTCGCTAGGCAGTCTCGGCCTGTGCCGGGACCAGCGGCTGGTTCTGGCGATGGACCAGGGTTTTTACTTTTTCTCGCCCGGCACGGGGCAGGTCGAACCGATCGCGCTGCCGCTCGCCGGGCGCGAGCACTTGCGCCTCAACGACGGCAAGGTCGACCCGTTCGGTGGGTTTGTCTCGGGCGGCATGAATATCGATTATCGGGAGCACGAGAATTGTTCGATGTACCGCCTGTCGCCGGCGCTCGAGGTCAGCGAAATACTGGATGGATTCGATTGCTTCAACGGCCCCTGTTTCAGCGCCGACGGCGCGTCGCTTTTCGTCACGGGCCGGCGTGACGGGGTGATCGAGCGCTTTGATTACGGCCCGACGCAAACCCCGCGCAACGGCCGTGCGCTGCTCGAGAGCGGCAACCCGGATGGTGCCACGGTCGATGACGAGGGCTGTATCTGGAGCGCGCAATGGGACGACGCCTGCGTAATACGCGTGACGCCGGACGGTGAGATCGAGCGCCGCGTCGAGATTCCGGGCCAGATCGTCAGCAGCGTGATGTTCGGCGGTACGAGGCTCGACCTGCTGTTCGTCACCACGGTCGGCGAAAGCGTTCATGGCGCACGTCCGCAAGGTCCCGATGCGGGCCGGACGCTCGCGATCAGCGGAATTGGCGTGCGCGGGCGCGCCGAGCCCCGCTTCGCCGCCTAGGTCATTCGGCTCACAGGCTGAGACGCCGCGTGTTCTGATCCTGGTTGCAGGCTTCCCACATCTCGACGAAGCTATCCAGATAGGATTTGCATTCGAGCTTGTTGTCGAGTTCGTAGTAACCCTCGTAGCGCTCCGGGTTGCGCAGGCGCATGAAAGCGCCGTCGTCGACGATCAGCCAGCTTTCGCGGAACTGGCGCTCGGGCGGGCTGACCGTGACGCGAATTTGGGCGAAGGTCGGCAGCTTTTGCGCCAGGTGAATCAGGTAATGGCCCTGATTCGCCGCGACCCGCGTGTCGTGCGCGATGATGCGGATATCCGTGTTGCGATTGCTGCTCGCGAGGCCGGCCAGGTAGTCGTGGATTTCGGCGTCGTTATAAAGTTCCGGTTCGAGATGTTGCGTCGCCAGGTAGACGCGATGCAATGCGCCCAGAATCAACGTCTTTGCCGCCTCGCGACAGTCGCTGCGGCCATCTAACAATATACTTGAGGTTTCGTCCATAACTTATTAATAAATATGCTATTTATCGGATATAATTGCGCCGTTTGTAGCCAACTCGAGGAGCAATTCAGCGATTGGCTCGACCTCGATGCAGCGCTTGATTAATGCTTGCGACCATTCGTGTCGCTGGCAAAGCTGCTGCACGCAGGCCAGCACTTCGGGCGATTGCGGCAGCGCATGGGCGCGGCCGTTGTAGTAGACCCGGATTGCGTCCGCAGTCTGGTGGAAAAGCAGCCGTGTTTCCGGGTGGCGCAACCAGTCGGCTGCGAGCAGGTCCGAAATGAAAACCGGCTGATCGTCGTCGACCTCGGCGACGACCGCGCTATCGGAGAGCAGCTTGCCGATCGCGTCGGGCCAAAGCGCATCGGCTTCCTGCATCAGCCCGCTGGCGAGCGTCCGCAGGCGCGCGATTTCGTTATTGCTGATCTCTGCGCTATGCCGGTCGAGTTCGAGCTCCGGATCGGTATAGCGCTGTACTCGTTGATCGAGTCGTTCGGTTTCGAGGGCGAAGGACTCCAGTACGCTGGCCGCGGTCGGCGCGCGGAAACCGATCGAGCAGGTCATGCAGGGTTCCAGCGCCACGCCGTGATGAGCGATACCCGGCGGCAGGTAGAGCATATCGCCGGGATGCAGTTCAATTTCGTGGTCGTGGTTGAATTCCTCGAGTATCGCGAGTTCGAGGTCCGGGATCAGCACCGGGTTCTCGAGTCGCGTCGCGCCATAGCGCCAACGGCGTGCGCCGCTGGCCTGCAGTAAAAATACATCGTACTCGTCGACATGCGGACCCACCGAGCCCCCCTCGGGCGCGTAACTGAGCATCAGGTCGTCGATCCGCCAGTCCGGAATGAAACGAAACGGGTCGAGCAGCGCGTTCAGTTCGGGCATCCACTTTTCGCACTCGGAAACGAGCAGCGAGTAGTTGCGCTCGGGCAGGGCGAGGAAATCGCGTTCTTCGAACGGACCGTAGCGCAGCTGCCAGGAGCCGTCGTCGCGTTCGATGACGAGGCGGCAGTGAACGTCTTCCTCGCAGGCCAGGCCGGCCAGTTCCTCGGGGGTAACCGGCAGTTCGAAATCGGCGAACGCCTCGCGTATCACGCAGGGCTTTTTTTGCCAGTATTGGCTGACGAAGTCCTCGATATCCAGGTTCTGCAGCGCCCACATGGTTTAGATTTCCCGCGCCTGCCGCGCCGCGTTACCCAGATAGGTTGCCGGTGTCAGTTCGAGCAATGCCCGTTTGGCCTCGTTCGGCATATCCAGCGCATTGACGAACTCACGCACCGCCGCGGCGTCGACTTTTTGTCCCCGGGTCAGCGCTTTCAGTTTCTCGTAGGGCTGCTCGATACCGTAGCGACGCATCACGGTTTGAATCGGTTCGGCGAGCAGTTCCCAGTTCTGTTCGAGGTCGGCGGCCATCGCGTCAGCGTCGATTTCGAGCTTATCGATGCCCCGGCGGAGCGAATCGAACGCGATCAGCATGTGGCCGAAGGCGCTGCCGATATTCCGCAAGGCGGTCGAATCCGTCAGGTCACGTTGCCAGCGCGAAACCGGCAATTTTTGCGCCAGGTGGGTCAGCAGCGCGTTGGCGATGCCGAGATTGCCCTCGGCGTTTTCAAAGTCGATCGGGTTGACCTTGTGCGGCATCGTCGACGAACCGACTTCACCGGCCACCGTTTTCTGGCGAAAATAACCGATCGAGATATAACTCCAGATATCACGGCTGAAGTCGAGCAGCACCGTGTTAAGCCTTACCATCGCGTCGAATAATTCGGCGACGCAGTCATGCGGCTCGATCTGGGTCGTGTACGGATTCCAGGCGAGACCGAGACTTTCGACGAAATCCTGCGCGATTGCGGGCCAGTCGCCATCCGGGTAGGCGGCGATATGGGCATTGTAGTTGCCGACCGCGCCGTTGAACTTGCCCAGCAGTTCGACTTCACGAATCTGCCCGGCCTGGCGCCGCAGTCGATAAACGACATTCGCGATTTCCTTGCCCAGCGTGGTCGGCGTGGCCGGTTGCCCATGCGTGCGGCTCATCATCGGGATTTCCGCGTAAGCATGCGCCATCGCGGTCAGGCTTGCATCGAGTTCGTCGAGCAACGGCATTAGCTCCCGGTCGCGGCCGCCACGCAGCATCAGGCCATGGGACAGGTTGTTGATATCCTCCGAGGTGCAGGCAAAGTGAATGTACTCGGACACCGCGGCCAGTTCGTCGATGTCGGCCACCTGCTGTTTCAGGTAGTACTCGATCGCCTTGACGTCATGATTGGTGGTTTTTTCGATTTCCTTGATCCGCTGCGCCTGCTCCGGATCGAAGTTATCCAGGATCGACTCGAGGCGTGCGTTGGCCGCGTCACCAAATTCGGGTACTTCGCCGATTACCGGGGTCGCGGACAGGGTTTGCAGCCAGCGAACCTCGACCAGCAGGCGGTGTCGCATCAATCCGTATTCGCTGAACAAGTCTCGCAGGCCCGCGGTCTTGCTGGCATAGCGTCCGTCGATAGGCGACAACGCGGTGAGTGAATCCAGGTGCATCTCAGTGGTAGCCGAAAAGGATTTATTTTACACGATTAGACTGGCCCGGTAAGGCTTCGCAGCAACCGAATGCCGAACGCGCAAGCTTATTCGGCGCTCTTGAACGCCTCGTGTTTGAATATCAGTCGCTTGGCTTTTTCGTAGGCCGGCTCGGGGATCATGGTTTCGTCCTTGAGGCGGCGCAATTCCTGCAGTTCGCGCGCGAGAAACTGGTTCTGGCTGTAACCCTTAGCGGTTTGGGATTTCTTGATCTGCATGATGAACTTATTGAGAAAGCTCTTGAACTGGTCGCTGTCCGGATTCTTGTTGATCAGCTCGACCAGCTTGATGTGGCCGTACTGACTGCGAAAGTAAACCTGGTCTTTGGACTTGTGTAAAAATGCGATCAGGGCCATGGCGGAAATAACCAGCAGTCCGATGAAAAGCCCGAGAGAATTGACCGAGGAGGTGTCGAGCAATCCGGTGAGCAACAGTGCCGCGTCGATGCCGAGCAGCGCAATGCTCGCGTAGAGCCATTTCCAGGCAATCACGCGGTGGCGAAACGGGCGCGGGTCGAGGTAGGAAATGTCGATGCGGTACTTGTACTTGCGATTGTGCTTGATCTTGACCGACTGGTAACAGTGCGTATCGTTGAATATGGTCAGCTTGCGCTGTACGCCGTGCAGTTTATCCTTCTGCTCGAACTCGAAATTGACATGTTCGACCGGAATCTGCTCGTTGTCGGAGAAATTCGTATCGTCCTCGACGGGCTTCAGGTCGATTTCTGCGGATTCGACGTTGGTCTCGCTCATAAGTTTGGTTTTATTTGTCGCGCTCAGACTCTATAGATAGCACAAATTGAGCGTAAAACACGCACCGGGGAGGAGAAATAATGGATATTCGAGGGGGACATTACGCCGCTAACGACCGTCCCCCGGACAGGTTGACGAATGGCTGAATTAATCGTTCCGCTGTGGGTGGTCGCGGTGGCGTTTCTTGCCGTCGCGCTGGCCTACGCGTCGGTCGGTCTCGGCGGCGGTTCGTCGTATGCCGCGCTAATGGTCGTATTCGGTTTCGGTGCCGCGATCATACCCAACCTGAGCCTGTTGCTGAACCTGATCGTGGCAACGGTCGGCAGCTACAACTACATTCGCCAGGGTCATTTGCGCTGGCACCTGATCCTGCCGTTTATCGTGCTGTCGCTGCCGATGGCCTGGATCGGCGGCGCGTTGCAGGTTTCCGAGACCCTGTTTCGCCTGCTGCTGGCGTTGTCGCTGGTGGTCGTGCTGTTGCGCATCTACGCGTGGCGCGAGACCGCCCTGCGCCTGCAATTCAGCCGGCCGCAATACCTGGTGCTGGCGTTGTCCTGCGGCGCGCTGCTGGGCCTGCTCGCCGGCATCGTCGGTATCGGCGGCGGTATATTTCTGATCCCGATTATTCTCGTCTTCGGTCTTGGCGACATGAAGCAGGCCGCGGCCAGCGGCGTGGTTTTCGTCTGGCTTAATTCCCTGATCGGCCTGGTGTCGCGATCGCAGTACAACTTCGTCGACTTTTCGCCCTACCTGCCGCTGATCCTCGCGGTCATGGCCGGTGGCGCGATCGGCTCGTTTTTCGGGTCGGCGAGGTTCGACACGCGCAGCATGGAAAAAATCCTCGGTGCGGTAATCGTGGTCGCCGTGTTTTTACTCGGGCGTTCGCTGTTTATCGACTAGACCGGGGCCGGACCCATAGCGTTGGCGAGCGGCGCGGAACGGGTTGCGCGCGCGGGGCGGTTTGTCAGGGGTTGATCAGGTAGATCGGGCTGGACCAGGAATAGTGCCCGTCCTCGTGGGTGACGCGCACGTAGAGCGCATTATCGCCCCCCTCGCGCAGCTCGATGCGACGCTCGAGCGTGACCGCTTGGTGCGGATTCGAGTCGGGCAGGCGAAAAATCCGGATGCGGCGTTCGATGCCGCCGTTTGCGAAGATCAGTTCGTCGTGCCCGATGTCGGCGATCGCGATTTCCTCCTGCACCAGGTCGGTGTGGATGCGCAGGCTTCCGGCGGTCGGATCGGCAAGCATTGCTTCGAAGCCGCCGAAGCCGCCGGTGGTCAGCGCGGCCCATTCGAGCCGTCCCGGCGCGGTTTGCTCGAAACGTTTATCGAGGTTGTAGCGGTTGATCGGCAATACCGTGTCGAAGGCGTTACCGTCGAGCTCGGCGTGACCATCCCAGATGGTCTGGCGTCCGCGGCCCCGGTACTCGGAGCCTTCCCAGATAACGCGGATGCGACGGCCGAGATCCGCTTCGTCGTATGGCCTGAAGACTTCGAGCGTTTCGAGGCCGTTGCGGATATCGATGCGCTCGATCGGCGCCGCGCCGCGCACGTCGACATGAAAACGCACGCTGCGCTCCTCGGTTCGCAGGATATCGCCCATGATGGCTTCGCTGACCTGGCTCGAACCGACGTCGCCCAGCGCCGGATCATCGTCGAAGCAGGTCGCGGGCTGGGTGAAGCGGACCCGCGTGTCGAGTATCACGCGATTGCCGGTGGTGCCGTAATGATGACGCTTGCGCAAGCCCTGCATGATGCCCGCACGCGTGAACGAACTCGCCAGAATGCAGCTCAACCCGCCGTAGGCGCCAAAGCTGGTCGATCCCGGGTGGGACGCACCGGGGCGGCCCTTGTGACCGTCGGAATTGGACAGGATGCCGACCCGGTAGCCCTGCTCGAACGCATCGTGAAGCAGCCACTCGAAAGTGCCCCAGGCGGAATGCACCTCGACCGACTTTTCGATGCGCTGGTCATGCGCGACGCGGATATCCGCGTAGCGGCCGCCGATGTGCGCGAACACGGTGCAATCCTCGTCCTTGAGCGCCTCGAACAGGTCGTTGGCCGAGTTCGCGTCGCTGTCGATGTCGGACAGGTCGTCGACCAGCGCATGCGACGAGCGGTGTATCGGCCGTCCCTCGTGCATGTGCAGCACGTTGCGATCACCGCCGAGCCCGGTATTGCCGGACCATTCCCAGCC
>JBFGQE010000143.1:0-6939 GCA_041564355.1 Gammaproteobacteria bacterium
ATACCGCGGGTTTGCCGAGATCATCTAGCCGTTGCGCGAGGTAGCGATACGAGTCGGCGGATCCGTCCTGCGACAGGTCACCGGTGGCGAGCAACAGGTCAGCGTCGCCATCGCGCTGCCGGATCAATTCGATCACCGCGCGCAGCGAGGCGCGTGTATCCATGTCGCGCAGGCGTTCCCCGGCGCTGGCGAAGATATGACAATCCGTCAGCTGCACGATGCGCGCCGCCCCGGCAGAAGTTGATTCGATGGTGAGAGATTGATGCAAATGCAGATCCGGTGTGCGTTTATCCTGGTTCAAATGTTCGATTGCACGAGATGCGTGAATTCATTCCTGGTTGCGGGTCGTTCGTAGCAGCCGTGCGCAAGTTCGTAACGTTGTAATCTTACCGCTCGGCTTGCCGCGGGTAAAACGGTGCGGGGCCAGGGTGGATGAATTCGTTCTGACAAGCGTGCCGAGAGCGTCTAAACTTGCCGGCTAATGGCAGAGAGGAACTCCTACGCGATGCTTAGAATCGTTGCCGCCGCCGCTATCCTGTTGGCCCTGGGCGGCTGCGCCAGCCTGGTCAGTTCGGCCACGTCGCGCATGGCGGACAACATTACGCTTGCGATCCTGAACCAGGACGATCCCGAAACGGTGCGCGATGGTGCGCCGGCCTATCTGCTGATGATCGACGGCCTGGTCGAGGGTGATCCCGAAAATACCGATTTACTACTCTCCGGCGCGCAGCTCTACGGCTCTTACAGCACCGCGTTCATCGAGGACGAAACCCGTGCTCAACGCCTCGCCGCGAAATCGCTGGACTATGCCAGGAGGGCACTTTGCCTCGAACTCGAGGCCATATGCGCAGCGACCCAAACCAAGCTCGACGAGTTCAAACAAAGCCTTGCCACGGCGGACCGATCCGATATCGAGGTGCTATACGCTTTCTCCACCGCCTGGGCCGGATGGATACAGGTTAACGCGGGTGACTGGAATGCGATCGCGGACTTGCCCAAGGTCAGGGCTCTGTTCGAATACAGCCTGACGCTCGATGAAACTTACGACGACGGTGGCGCGCACGTCTACCTGGGTGTGCTGAAAACGCTGCTGCCGGCATCGCTCGGCGGCGAGCCGGAGATTGCCCGCGGGCATTTCGAGCGTGCCCTGGAAATTTCCGCCGGGGAGAACCTGATGGTCAAGGTTTTGATGGCCAGGCATTATGCACGCGCCGTTTTCGATCGCGAATTGCACGACGCTCTGCTGTCTTCAGTTCAGACCGAAAATGCCGATTACTCCGGGTACGTGCTAATCAATGCGCTCGCGAAACGGCAGGCGGAGCTTCTGCTGGCCGAGTCCGACGACTTTTTCTGAACGAACTAATTGGTTGCCACCGGTGCAAAAGATCGAAAACGGGAAACAATAATGAAGTCATTCCTCCGCTGCGTCGGCCTGATTCTATTGATGCTGGCGTTTCATTCCGGGGTCGCGGCAAAGACCCTGAAAATCGCTACCATCGCCCCGGCCGGCACGACCTGGATGAACGAAATGCTGCGTGGCGCGGATGCGATCAAGCAGCGCACGGATGGCCGGGTCAAGCTGAAGTTTTACCCGGGCGGCGTGATGGGCAACGATCAAAGCGTGCATCGCAAGATCAGGATCGGGCAGCTGCACGGCGGTGCTTTCACCCCGGGCGGCCTGGCCCAGGTGCACTCGACGGTGCAAAGCCTCGGCCTGCCGCTACTGTTTAATTCTTTCGCCGAGGTCGACTACGTGCGCGAGCGGATGGACCCGCTGATCAAGCAGGCGATGGAAACCAGCGGCTTCGTCGTGCTCGGCATTTCGGAGGGTGGCTTCGCGAGAATTCTTTCCAAGGAACCGATGCGCGATCTCGAGACCATCCGCCAGAGCAAGGTCTGGATACCGGAGGGTGATCGATTGAACCAGGTATTGTTCGAAGCGCTGGGCATCAATCCGATTTCGTTACCCATCTCCGATGTCTACACCGGGTTGCAGACCGGCCTGATCGAGACGGTTACGGTGAATCCGACCGGCGCGATTGCGTTCCAGTGGCATAGCAGCACCGGCTACATGACCGAGGTGCCGTTGTCCTACCTGATCGGTGTACTCGCGATCGAGAAAAAGACCTTCGACAAGCTCGACGCCGGGGACCAGGCGATCGTGCGCGAGGAAATGGGCAAGGTTTTCAAGCGCATGGACAAGTTGAATCGGGACGACAACGAGGCCGCGCGCGCGGCGCTGCAAAACCAGGGCATCGTATTCGTCGAGCCGGACCCGGTCGAACTGCAGCGCTGGCGCAGGATCTCGGAAAAATCAATTGAAAGCATGATCGAGAGCGGGCTGATTTCGCGCGAAATCGTCAGCCAGGTCAGAGAGTTCCTGCAAAACTTTCGCGACCGCCAGTAGTTGATGTCGGTCTGGATCAAACGTCTGCACCGCGCCGAGGACGCTCTGCTGGCGTTGCTGTTGACCACGATGGTCCTGCTCGCGGGCACGCAGATCCTGTTGCGCAATTTTTTCGACGCGGGGTGGCTCTGGGTCGACCCGATACTGCGCGTGATGGTGCTCTGGCTTGGCCTGATCGGCGCAATCGTCGCGACGCGGGATAACAAGCACATTCGTATCGATCTGCTGTCGCGCTACTTCGAGAAAAATACGCATCTACTGATCCAGTCTATCGTCGGACTGATCAGCGCCGCCACCTGCCTGGTAATCGGCTGGACCGGGATGCTCTGGATTCGCCTCGACTACGCGGACGGCCTGGTCACCTTCGGCGGCATTCCGGCGTGGCTGCTGGAAATTATCGTACCGCTGTCCTTTGCATTGATCGGTCTGCGCTACCTGGCGCTGGCGTTGTTCTGGGCGCAGTCGTTCTGGCAACAACGGCGCGAAGTCCGGGAGCCTGAGACATGAGCTTCGCCGCACCGGTCCTGCTGTTGCTGGCAATCTTGCGCACGCCGCTGTTCGTCGTCATCGCGCTTAGCGCGATGCTCGGTTTCTACAGCCAGGACGTCGACCTGTCGGTCATCAGTATCGAGGTTTACCGGCTCGCGGAAATGCCGGTACTGGTCGCGATCCCCCTTTTCACGCTGGCCGGTTACCTCCTCGGCGAGGGCCAGGCGTCGACGCGCCTGGTCAATCTGACCAACGCCTGGCTTGGCTGGATGCCCGGCGGTCTCGCGATTGTCGCGATTTTTGCCTGCGCGCTGTTTACCGCCTTCACCGGCGCCTCCGGAATCACGATTATCGCGCTCGGCGGCCTGCTGTACCCCGCGCTGAAACAGGCCGGCTACCTGGAAAGCTTCAACCTCGGCCTGTTGACCAGCTCGGGCAGTCTCGGGCTGCTGTTCGCCCCGTCCCTGCCGCTGATCCTGTATGGCGTGGTTGCGCAGCAGCTCGACCTCGATCAACCGGTCAGCATCAGCGACCTGTTTCTCGCCGGTATATTTCCGGGCCTGCTGATGCTGGTCATGCTATCCCTTTACGCGATGATGCAGCCGCGGGACCGCAGCCAGCGCAAGTCTTTCAACGCCCGCGAGGCGCTGCGCGCGACGCTCGATGCGAAATGGGAAATTCCGCTACCGCTAGTCGTGCTCGGCGGAATTTATGGCGGTTATTTCGCGGTGTCCGAGGCCGCCGCGGTGACCGCGGTTTACGTGCTCGTTATCGAAGTACTGATTATTCGCGAGATCGGTCTGCGGGAGCTGCCGCGGATCATGCGCGACTCGATGGTGCTGGTCGGCGGCATCCTGATCATCGTCGGCGTGTCGCTCGCATCGACCAATTACCTGATCGACGCCGAGGTGCCAGAACGACTGTTCGCTTTCATTCAACAGCACGTCGACGACCGGCTGACCTTCCTGATCCTGTTGAACCTGTTCCTGCTCGCGCTCGGCATGATGCTCGACATCTTTTCCGCGATCGTGATTATCGTGCCGATCGTTCTGCCGATCGCGGTAGGTTACGGCATCCATCCGCTGCATCTCGGAATTATCTTTCTCGCCAACATGCAGCTCGGTTATTTTACCCCGCCGGTCGGGATGAATTTGTTCATCGCGAGTTATCGATTCGACAAACCGGTCATGACGCTCTACCGCGCGACGATTCCGTTCTTTCTGGTGCTGCTGGTGGCGGTGCTGATCATTACCTACTGGCCGGCGTTGAGCCTGTCGCTGGTACCGGGTTAGCGAGAGGTCAGGTAAGCGCCCGGGTTGAACCCCTGGCCGGGCGGACTCAGGGACGAAAGTAGCTGAAGCAGTTTGGCTTGATGATTTCCCAGCCGCGGTCGAGAATTTCGATGATTTCCGGGGCCAGCGGGCGCCCGTCGCAGGCGGCCATATTCTGCACCAGGTGCTCGGTCGAACTCGCGCCGAGAATGATAGCGTCGCCGCGTTCCGCGTCGAGCCGCGAATGATGAACCAGCCAGCTCAGCGCGACCTCGAGCGGTTTCAGTCCCGAATCCGCGCAGGCGACCTGCAATTCCTGCAGCACTTCGAAATAATCCTGTTTCCAGTAACGATCGAGGTAGCCGCGCTCGACGGTGAAGCGGCCGCTGTCGGGGATGTCGTCGATCGACAGGTGCTTGCCGGTCAACAGTCCGCCCGCAAGCGGGTTGTAGGCATGGAAGCGCATGTCGTAATTGTGCAGGCAGGGGAACAGCTCGCGCTCGACATCGCGGGTTAGCGCGTTGTACATGCCCTGGTAAACCACCGGTTCCATCCAGCCCTGGCGGCGGCAGGTTTCGACCACCTCGGCAACCTGCCAGGAGGCGTAATTGCTCAGGCCGAACTCCCTGAACTTACGCTGCTGAAACAGCTCGAAGCAGGCCTCGAGCGTGCGTTCGACCGGCGTGTCGAGGTCGGGCGAGTGCAGGTAGAGCAGGTCGACATGGTCGGTACCGAGCCGCTCGAGGCTCTCGTCCAGTTGTTTTTTGACCTGTCCGGGGGTGAGCCCATCGTCATTCCACGGGTTTACCTTGGACGCGATATAAAGCCGCTCGCGCGCCTCGGGCGGCAGCAGGCGGCCGAGCATCTCCTCGGTGCGGCCGTCACAGTAAATATGCGCGGTATCGATTTCGACGTGACCGGCGCGGGTGAATTCGGCGAGCATCGCCTGCGCGGTATCCTGGTCGACCTGTTCGCCGAAGGTCATGCTGCCGAGAATGAGTTTCATCCAGTCTGCCCGTGTTGGTTAGCCCGCGGTATAGCCGCCGTCGACGAGGTAGTAGCCACCGCTGCAGTAGGCGCCGGCATCCGATGCGAGGAACACGGCGAGTCCGGCGATGTCATCGGGTTCGCCGGCGCCACCGAGCGGAATCTGTTTGAGGAAACGTTCCAGGATGGCGCCGTCATTCCACAGCGCCTCGCTGAACTTTGTCTTCACCAGGCCCGGGCAGATCGCGTTGACGCGGATATTGTCGGCGCCCCAGTCCTGCGCCATGGCCTGGGTCAGGCTGATGATCGCGGCCTTGCTGGCGCTGTAGATTCCGATACCGGCCTCGGCTTTCAGACCTCCGATCGAGCTCAGGTGTATGATCGAGCCGCCGCCGCGTTTCTTCAATACCGGGTATGCTCTTTTACAGAGTTCGAACGGGCCCTTGAGGTTGACCTCGATAATCTTGTCGAAGGCGCGTTCGTCGGTGTTTTGCACCGGGCCGAAGACCGGGTTGGCGGCCGCGTTGTTGACGATGATATCGACGCCCCCGTAGGCCTCCAGCGTTTTATCGACCAGTGCCTGGATGTCTTCGAGACTGCCCATGTTCGCCGCGACCGCGGTCGCGTCCAGCCCGTCGGCCTTGAATGCATCGGCCACGGCGTCGACGGCTTCCTGCTTGCGGCTGCTGACGACGACCCTGGCGCCGAACTCGGCAAGACCCCGCGCGATCGCTTCGCCGATGCCCTTGCTCGCGCCGGTCACCAGCGCGATCTTGCCATCCAGGCGAAACCGGGGTGCGATACGTTGCGAATCTGTCACCACGTCTGCCAGCCTAGTCGACCAACCCGTCGGCGCGCACGCGGCTGTCGCTATGCGCCTCGGTGGTCTTGCCGTAAAGTCCCTGGACTCGCGCCTTGCTGCCGACCATGCCTGCGGTCTCGGCGAAAGACATGATTAACAGCAATCGATCGCGCTTGCCGGTATTTTCGGTGACCTGGTGCAGCGAAAAACGGCCGAGAAAGAACTGCAGGTCGCCGGCGTTCAACTCGAGCCGGCGAACGCGGCTGCGATCGCCGTTCAGCACTCCGGCGACGTCGGCATAGCACTCGTCCTCGGCGCTGCGCAGTTGCGGCACGTACTCGAACTGCCCGCCCGACTCGGCCGCCTGCAGCAGCATCGTGATGGTGAACTCGTTGGTATCGAAGTGCCAGTTGAACTGCTGCCCCGGCTTGCCGACGTTGACGATCATGTTCGACACCGGGTCCTCGTAGATAAACAGTTCGTCCTTGTCGAGGCATTCGGCGAGGAATCGTTTCAACGGTTCCCAGTAGTACAGTCGCCGCGCCGCGGTTTCGTCGCCGAACAGGTCGGCGGTGATGAAGCCGTTGGTGCGCGGGATGAAGACGTTCAACGGATGATCGTCGGGGAAGTCCGGGTCACCGTCGTTGAGGTAGACATTGCACAGCTTGGCCGGCGAGTAATAGGTTTGCGCCAGGCGATTGCGGGCTTCGCCCAGCAGCGCGTCAAGTCCCGCGGGGCTGAAAAATTCGCGGATTACCGCGCAGCCGTCTGCGGCAAGCTCGCGGCGCACCTGCTCGATTACCGCATGCCGCAGCGGGTCCCCGGGCCGATCGATCGGGTAACGCGCGTGATTGATGATTTCGGTGCAGGCAAGTTCGCTTGGCATGGTCGCTTCTCCGCCGGGGCTAACGTAACTGGCTGTCTTTGCTGGCGCGGCGGTTGATGCCGGCCTGCTGCGCCTGTTCCCGGTCGAGCGCCTCCTG
>JBFGQE010000144.1:0-6933 GCA_041564355.1 Gammaproteobacteria bacterium
CCTGGGATTATGGGGAGTCCCGGGATATGGGCAAGCAGGAGCTGATATCGGTTCTTCCCACGCCGAGTCATCCTCCCGTGTTCGGCACCATGGGCGGCCTGGCTGTTTCACCAGGGGGTGTGATGGCGGTATCGTGTCCCTGGCAAATGCCGCTGAAAACCTGGATACGTACACCGTGCGGCAACTGCCCATGCCGCTGGAGTATCGCCTGGACGGCGTCGTCGAGGCGCGTCGCCAGGCTACGCTTTCGGCCGAGGTGGCCGGACAGGTCGAGGCGGTTTATTTCGATGTCGACGATTATGTCGAACAGGGCGAAGTCGTACTGAAAATTCGCGATCGCGAATACCGCGCCCGCCTGCAGCAGGCGCGCGCCGCGCTCGACGAGGCCGAAGCCGGGCTGGAGCAGTCGCGCCTCGAGTTCAAGCGCAGCCAGGATTTGCGCAAGCAGAAATTAATCTCGGAGTCGGACTTCGATCGTGCCCGGGCCAGCCTCAAGGCTGCCGAGGCACGCCGGGAGTCCGCGCGGGGCAACCTCGCGCGGGCCGAGGAACAGCTGGGATACACCGTGGTCAAGGCCCCGTACAGCGGTGTCGTGGTGCAGCGCCATGCCGAACCGGGAGAAATGACCAGCCCGGGGCAGCCGATCATGACCGGTTACGCGGCGGGCGAACTGCGCGTTATCGTCCAGGTGCCGCAGACGTTGATCGCCGGTCTGCGCCAGTATCGCGCTGCGCGCATCGAGGTACCTGACGACTCGGACCCGATCGAGGCCGACCGAATTACGATTCATCCGTTTGCCAATCCGCGAAATCACTCCTTCCCGGTGCGCCTGGACCTGCCCCAGCTCGAGCGACCGCTTTATCCGGGAATGCTGGTCAAGGTCGCGCTAACCATCGGCGAACGCGAGCGCCTGCTGTTGCCACGCACGGCCCTGGTGTCGCGCTCGGAAGTCAATGCCGTTTATGTGGTCGATGCCGAGGGGCTGCCATCTTTTCGCCAGGTCCGTCCGGGTAACCATTTCGGAGAGCGGATCGAAATTCTTGCCGGGCTGGACGACGGTGAGCGGGTCGCGCTGGATCCGGTGCGCGCCGGCATCGAGTACAAGCGCCAGCGAGCAGCCCGCCAATGAGCCGGGACCTGGGCCCGTCGGGATGGATTGCGAAAATCTTCCTGCAATCGGAAATCACGCCGTTGCTGGCCCTGGCCGGCCTGCTGCTCGGTATTTTAGCGGTAATGATTACCCCGCGCGAGGAAGAGCCGCAGATCGATGTCACTTTTGCCAACGTGTTCATCCCGTTTCCCGGCGCCAACGCTTTCGAGGTCGAGCAGGTGGTCAGCACCCCGGCCGAGCAGGTGCTGTCCGAAATTGCCGGGATCGAACACGTGTACTCGGTATCGAAACCGGGTCTTGCGCTTCTGACCGTACAGTTCGAGGTTGGCGAGCCGCGTTCGCAGGCGATTGTACGCCTGTATAACAAGATTTTTTCCAATGCGGACTGGCTGCCGGCGAACATGGGCGTCGGCCAGCCGATAATCAAGCCGCGCGGCATCGATGACGTTCCGGTCGTTGCGCTAACGCTGTGGAGCCATGACCCGCGACGCACCGGGGTCGACCTGCTGCAGGTTGCGCATTCTCTCGAGGCCGAGTTAAAGCGGGTTAGCGGAACGCGGGATATTTATACTCTCGGTGGTACTCCACAGGCGGTACGCATTCTGATCGACCCGGCAAGACTGGCTGGCTTCGGGATCGACCTGGAACAGGTCAGGAACGGCATCATCGCCGCGAACCAGTCGCGCGCCGCGGGCAACATGGTGCGTGATAATCGCGAAATTACGCTGCAGGCCGGCGAGTTTTTGAGCGAGGCGGCCGAAATCGGCAATCTCGTAATCGGCCTGTCGGATGGCGTGCCGATCGAACTCGGCGATGTCGCGCGCATCGAAACCGAGCCGTCGCAGGCGCGGCAATACGTCTGGTTCGGCGCGGGACCGGCGATCGCCGACAAGGGAATAGAGACCAGCGGGCGTTATCCCGCGGTAACGCTGGCAATCGCGAAAAAACCCGGCAGCAATGCGATCGCGGTAGCCGAACAGGTCATCGAGCGTATCGAACAGCTGCGCGGGGTCGTGATCCCGGACGGGGTCGAGGTGACGGTCACGCGTAATTACGGCGAGACCGCGAATGAAAAGGCGCTGACCCTGATTCAGAAGCTGGTGTTTGCCACCGCGGTGGTGGTCCTAGTGGTGGTTTTCGCGCTGGGCCTGCGCGAGGCGCTTATCGTGGGTGTCGCCATCACGGTGACGCTGGCGCTGACATTGTTCGCCTCCTGGGCCTGGGGATTCACCCTGAACCGGGTGTCCCTGTTCGCGCTGATCTTTTCTATCGGTATCCTGGTCGACGACGCCATCGTCGTGGTCGAGAATATTCATCGCCATATCGGTCGCGGCAAGGCGACGCTGGTCGAGGCGATTCCGTTGGCCGTGGACGAGGTCGGTGGACCGACGATTCTGGCGACGCTGGCCGTGGTCGCGGCCTTGTTGCCGATGGCGTTCGTGACCGGGCTGATGGGGCCGTACATGAGCCCGATACCGATCAACGCGAGCATCGGTATGCTGATTTCTCTCGCCGTCGCGTTTATCCTGACACCCTGGTTAAGCCTCAAATTACTCGCCCGCAAAGGTCACGCGGAGCCCGCCGAGCAAACCGAAAATCGGCGCCTCGATGCGTTGTTCAGGCGCCTGTTCGAGCCGCTGCTGGACCCGCTTCGAGGGCGGCGCAACCGCTGGCTACTGATGTTGGTAATCAGCGCGCTCATCGTGGCCTCGCTGGGCCTCGCCGGCTTCAAACTGGTGATACTGAAAATGCTGCCGTTCGATAACAAATCCGAGATCCAGGTGGTCGTCGATATGCCCGCGGGCAGCAGCCTCGAACAAACCGCGCGGGTCGTCGCCGAGCTGGGTGACCGGATAGGCGAGGTTGCGGAAGTCACCGATTACCAGGCCTATGTCGGCACCGCCGCGCCGATCAATTTCAATGGCCTGGTGCGACAGTATTACCTGCGCTCCGCGGCTCACCAGGCCGATATCCAGGTCAATCTGCGTCACAAGTCATTGCGCCAGCGTCAAAGCCACGATATCGCGCTGGCCTTGCGCGGGCCGCTGCAACAAATAGGCAATGCCTACGGCGCCAACGTAAAAATCGTCGAGGTGCCACCGGGACCGCCGGTGCAGTCGCCGCTGGTGGCGGAGATTTACGGCATCGATTACGCCGGGCAGATACGTGTCGCGCGCGACATCCGCGAACTGTTTGCACAGACCGAGGGCATCGTCGACGTCGATGACAGCACCGAGGCCGAGTCGACACGCTGGATACTGCGGGTCGACCGCGAAAAAGCGACCCGGCTCGGTCTGAACCAGGCCGCGATCGCCAACGCCATTGCAACCCTGGTCGACGGTGAGGATGTCGGTTACCTGCATCGCCGAGATCGCAAGTACCCGGTTCCGTTGCGCCTGCAGCTGGCGGAGGGCGACCGTGCTGAGCTGATCAGCATCCTCTCGCTGCAGATGCGCACCGCCGGCGGCGATCTGCTGCCGTTATCCGAAGTCGTGATCCCGGTCGAGAGCCGCAATGAGACCAGCATTTATCACAAGGACCTGTTGCCGGTGGTGTTCGTTACCGGCGATATGGCGGGCGAAGTCGACAGCCCGCTGTACGGCATGTTCGACGTAATGCGGCAACTGCGCGAACCGGCGGTCTTACCGTTGCTGGACGAGCCGATCGAGCAGTATCTGATCAACCAGCCCGATAATCCCTACCGTTACAGCCTCAAATGGGACGGCGAATGGCAGGTAACCTACGAAACCTTTCGCGACATGGGTCTCGCTTATTCGGTCGGGCTGCTGATGATATACCTGCTCGTGGTCGCGCAATTCAGGTCTTACTCGGTGCCGCTGGTGATCATGGCGCCGATCCCGCTGACCGTCATCGGCGTGTTGCCGGGTAACGCGCTGCTGGGCGCGGAGTTCACCGCGACCTCGATGATCGGCATGATTGCGCTTGCCGGCATCATCGTGCGCAACTCGATACTGCTGGTCGATTTCATCAACCAGCAGGTCGAGGCCGGGGTCGAATTCAGGGAAGCGGTGGTGCAGGCCGCGGTCGTGCGCGCGCGGCCGATCGTTCTGACCGCGCTGGCGGCGATCATGGGTGCGTTTTTCATTCTCGACGATCCCATATTCAATGGGCTCGCGATCGCGCTGATTTTCGGCATCCTCGTGTCGACGCTGCTGACCCTGGTGGTGATCCCGATACTTTATTTTGCGCTCAAGTCAGCCGAGTATGCCTGAACGGGTTCGCCGCACCGCGAGCCTGCCCGAACCGGCGGCGGTTATGGACTGGGCAGATAATGCTTGCCGTTGCGCGCAATGAAATTCCACAGGGCCCTGGCCGACGGCAGAAATCGCTTGTTGCCGTGCTTGACCACGAACCACTTGCGATAAATCGGCAGGCCCTTCACGTCGAGGGCGACCAGGCGTTTTTCCTTGAGTTCGGCGGCCACGGTATGCGCGGAAATCACCGCGATGCCCATGCCGGCCATGACCGCCTGTTTGATCGTCTCATTACTGCCGAACTCGAGCCCGGAGCGGGGCAGGCTCTTGCTCCGGGCAAACAGCCGATCCGCGACCGAGCGCGTGCCCGAACCCGGCTCGCGGAGTAAAAAGGTTTCGTCTTTCAGTTCCGCTAGCGAAATCCTTTCGTGCTGCGCCAGGGGGTGGTCGTTGGGTGCGATAATGATCTGCGGGTGCTTGGCGATAAACGCCTTCTCGACCTTGAAATGCTCGGGAGGCAGGCCGGTTATCGCAAAATCGATTTCCATGCTCTCGAGTTTTTCCATCGTTGTATCACGGTTGCCGACCTGCAGTCGAATCTTGATGTCCTGGTAGATTTTCATGAACTCGGCTAGTACCATCGGCGCGAAATAACGCGCGGTGCTGACCACGCCGACCGAGACGACGCCCTGGTCGACCCCTTTTAATTCTCCGACGACTTCACCAAAGCCCATCAGCGCGTGCTGGATTTCGTCTATCAGGTGAACCAACTCCCGACCCGCCAGGGTAGGGACCAGCCCCTCGTGGCTGCGCTCGAGTAACGGCAGTCCGATGGATTCTTCGAGGTCGCGCAGCTGCAGCGATACCGCGGGCGGGGTCAGGTGCAGCTCCCGGGCGGCCGCGGATATGCTGCCGGATTCGACCACGGCGGCAAAACCGCGCATTTGCTTCAGCGTTGGCAGGCGTGACCAGTCTTTTAGTAAAACTTTCATTAGAGCTAAGTTTATTAAACTTTACTAAACATGCAAGTCGCCACAGAATCGGCTCATCGAATTAATTGACGTGATCCGATGCAAGTCAAAACCGAGCTTGGCCGTTTTCTCGAACGCAGACCCGAAAAGTCATCGGCGAATACGCAACGGGCCAGCGCGATTCGCGCACTGGCCGATGCGGCCGCGCTTTTGTCGGCATGCATAGGCCAAGCGACTCCACGCACCGTTCAGGACTCGGGCGAAAGGATCGCGGCGGATCTGTTCGAGGAATCCCTGCAGCGGTCCGGAATCGTGCTACAGCTTGCAGGCAGAGACCGCTCGCCGCCGGCGCGGGTCGACGACGCCGGGCTGGTGGTATCGCTGCTGCCGCTGGAGGGTGCGTCGAAGTCGGGACCTGCGATGACCTGCAGTAGCCTGTTTTCGATCCATGCGCCTAACACGACGGTCCCGCCACTGGCCTTGTCACGGAAAAATCTGTCCGCCGCGGGTTTGATAGTCTATGGCCCGCAAACCCTTTTACTGCTTGGTCTCGACGAGGCGGTCAGCCTGTTTCAGCTCGACCGCGAAACGGGCGAATTCGGACTGGTAGAGCACTCGCTGCGGTTACCCGCACAGCGGTACGAGTTCTCGATCGATGTCGCCAATTACCGTTTCTGGCATAGCGGCATCAGGCATTACTTCGATGACTGTATTGCCGGATTCGACGGGCCGATGAGCGCTGATTACGCGATGCACTGGAGCGATTCCCTGGGTGTCGAAGCCCTGCGTATTCTGCTTCGCGGTGGAATTTACCTGTCTCCCGACGATCGTCGCGCGGGCCACGAAAACGGCAGGCATGACCTCCTGTTCGAGGCAATTCCGCTAGCGTTCCTGGTGGAACTGGCCGGTGGCCGGGCAAGCGATGGATACGCGCCGATCCTGGACCGGCCGATCCCCGAGACCGATACCCCCACGGCACTGATATTCGGTTCGGTGGGAGAGGTGGATCGCCTGCTCGCCTACGTTGGCGACGGTCCCGGCAAAACCAACCGGTTTCCGCTGTTCGTAACCCGCGGCTTGTTGCGCAACTAGGGGCCAGTACATGTCAATCAGGCATCCGATTCTATCGATCACGGGATCTTCCGGCGCCGGCACTTCGACCGTCGAGCAAACTTTCAGGCAGATATTCTTCCGCGAAAATATCAACGCCTGTTTCATCGAGGGCGATGCCTTTCATCGCTATACCCGCAAGGATATGAAACTGGCGATGGCCGAGGCCGAGGAAGTCGGCAACAAGCACTTCAGTCATTTCGGACCGGAAGCCAATCTGTTCGGGGAACTCGAGAACGTATTCCGCGAGTACAGCGAAAACGGCACCGGTCGGACCCGGCACTACGTCCATGACGAACTCGAGGCCGAGCGCTACGGCGTCGAGCCGGGCCAGTTCACCGAATGGGAGCCGCTGCCGGAGAACACGGATTTGCTGTTTTACGAGGGTTTACACGGCGCCATCAAGACCGCCGAGGCCGATGTCGCGCGGTATGCCGATCTCAAGGTCGGCGTCGTACCGGTCACCAACCTCGACTGGATTCAGAAAATCCACCGCGACAAGGTTGCCCGTGGTTATTCGGCCGAG
>JBFGQE010000145.1:0-6800 GCA_041564355.1 Gammaproteobacteria bacterium
AGGACGAGTTCGAAAGGAAGATAAAAGAGTGGGACCGGGAGGTCGGGGAGAAGGTCGGCATTACCAGTAGCCAGCAACGCATCCGGACCGGCTCGATCGGCGCGATGGAATCCCGTTACGAGTTCGATCTCGAGGTCGAGACCCTGCAGGAGCTGCAGGATAAATGGGACGAGATGGTCAAGTACGAGGCGCACGCAAAATTCGGCGACGAAATGGAGCCACTGGTCGTACCCGGCTCGAGCCACTGGGAAATCTTTCGCCCGGTCGAACTGAGGGACTAGCGGAAGAAAATAACAGGGGGGTTCGGTGACAAGCGATTAAGAGACACACCTGTCACCGAACCCTCTGTGTCTGTGCTAACCGTCAACCCCTTAACGATATGTCTCGATCCCGCGGCCCATTTCGAATTAGAATTGCCCAAATTATTCTTCGGAAGAGGCAATCGTGAAAGACAAACTGAACGGAACCGAGATTCAGCAGTTCAGAAAACTGCTGGAAGACCAATTCAATCAATTGTGGGAAGAAATCGGCGACGAACTGGACGAATCGGACAGGGAACACTTCCTGCAGATCGCCGGCGAAGCCCAGGATCTGGAAGACCGATCGATTGCGGATCTGTTCACCGACCTGAATATCACGCTGATCGACAAACACGTGCAGGAAACTCGGGATATCAACGATGCGCTGATTCGAATCAGTAACGGAACCTATGGCATTTGCAGCGATTGCGCCAATCCCATCGGCAATGATCGGCTCATGGCTTACCCCACGGCGAAACGCTGTTTGCGTTGTCAGGAAGCTTACGAGCGAAGCCACGCCGGCAATATTCACCCCAAACTCTAGTCAGTAATTCCGCGTCAAATTCGTAGTGCCGGATCTGGTACGATCGTCCCGGTGCGATGCTGCGCATATCAGGCGACGACCATGTCTATCGCTCGCTGGATCATCGATGGTCGCTTTGGCATAAAGTATGAATTCGATCTCGAGGTGGAAATCCTGCAAGGACTGCAAGACAAATGGGACGAGGTGGTGAAATACGAGGCTCAGGTAAAATCCGGCGATGAAATCGAGCCGCCGGTCGTGCCCGGCTCGAGTCAATGGGAGATTTTTGCTCGGCCGATTTGAGGGATTAGCGGAAGAAATTGACAAGCGAGGCAGCGTTTACAAACGAGAATGAGACTCGTTTGTCACCGACCCCTCTGAATACTCTGAATAAACCAGCCATCCTGGTCTGGTTTTGCCAACGATCTACCTCCCGGGCCTGCCCGCGGGCGACGTGCCTGGGTCTTCCTGTTACGCCTGGGCGACGGCCGGGCGGGGAATAAGTTTCTCTAATCCGACGGCGCGGACTTGGCCTGCTTGCGCTTGATCAACAACGAGCGCACCAGGTCGTCGCGTTCCATTTCGTCCATGGTTGCTTCCATGCGCCGGATCGCCTCGGTGATCTCCGGCAGCACGATGAAATCCAGCGCGTTCACCCGGCGCTGCGTGCGGCGAAACGCATCGGTCAATCGCACCAGATTGTTTTCCGCCTCGGCCAGCGCGAGCAGCTCGAGTAGCAGGCGCTGGAACGCGGACACCGCCAGTTCCAGTTCCAGCGAGACGTCGATACCGTCGCCGAGCTCGCGCGGCGGCCGCGCGGCAACCGCTGCCGCGCCGACCAGCCAACCGGTACCGAGGCGGTTTTCCGTTTGCCATTGCGGCCGCGGCAGACAGGTTTCGCCGATCGCGAACCGGCGGATACCGCCGATACCGTGGCGCGTCGCGGCACGCTGCAGATATTGGCGCGCCTCGTCAAGCGAGTGATCGCGTTGCCTTACCAGTTGCTCGGTATACCGTATCTGGTCGAGCAGAAATCGCGCCAGCAGGTCGCGGCGCTCCTCGAGCACCGCCTTGCCTTCGCGCACGAGTTCCCGCTCGGCACGCCGTTCGAGCAATTCGGTCTTGGACGACGTTCCTTCAGGCATTGCGACGCGGTGCGATATGTTCGCCGATCTGCGAATCCGACAACCGGACCAGGGTTTCATCGGGCAGGGACGCCAGCAGGCTCCAACCAATGTCGAAAGTTTCTTCCAGGGTTCGCCTTGCGTCGCCCTGGTGGATGAACTCGCGCTCCATGCGCTCGCCAAAGCGCAACAGGCGGCGGTCCGATGCCGTCAGGCCTTCTTCCCCGACCACGCTGGACAACAGTTGCAGCTGGTGAGCCTGGGCGTAGGACGAATAGAGTTGCTGCGCGAAAGCCGGGTGATCGACATGCGTCATGCCCTTGCCGATGCCCTCGTTCATCAGTCGCGACAGACACGGCAGCAGCTTAATCGATGGGAACACGCCGCGTCGCTCCAGATCGCGGTCGAGAACGATCTGTCCCTCGGTGATATAGCCCGACAGATCGGGAATCGGGTGCGTGATGTCGTCGTTGGGCATGCTTAAAATCGGGACCTGGGTAATCGAGCCGTGGCGTCCCTTGATGCGCCCGGCGCGTTCGTAGATCGTCGCCAGATCCGAATACATGTAGCCGGGATATCCCTTGCGGCTCGGTATTTCGCCGTGACTCGACGACACCTCGCGCAGGGCTTCGCAATAGTTGGTGATATCGGTGAGGATCACCAGCACATGCCGCCCTTCCTCGTAAGCCAGATATTCGGCCGCGGTCAACGCGACCCTCGGTGTCAACAGGCGCTCGGCGCCGGCATCGCTGGCGAGATTGAGAAACAGGGCAATGCGTTCCATCGCGCCGAATTCGTCCATTTCACGGCGAAAGTGCTCGGCGGTTTCGAACGTTACGCCAATGGCCGCGAACACCACCGCAAATTCCTGCTCTTGCGCGCCGCGCAATCGCGCGAAGCGCGCGATGTTGGATGCCAGGCGATCGTGACTCAGGCCGCTGCTGGAAAAAATCGGCAGCTTTTGCCCGCGCACCAGCGAATTCATCGCATCGATCGCGGAAATCCCGGTCTCGATGAACTCGCTGGGCACCTCGCGCCGGATCGGATTGATTGCTTCGCCGTCGATGCGCAGTCGCTCGTGGGCAGCGATTCGCGGCCCACCGTCGATCGGCCGGCCGGTTCCGTCGTAGACACGTCCCAACATGCCCGGGCCGACGTCGAGCAAGATAGGCTCGGACAGCATGCGCAACCGGCTTTCGCCGAGGGATAGCCCTTCTGTGCCCTGAAACACCTCGACGACGACATGTTCGCCGGCGATAGAGACGATACGGCCGATGCGCGATTCGCCCCCGTCGCGCACCAGCACCTCGACGCGGTCATACAGGCCGACGTTCTCCGCGTTACGCACGAAAATCAGCGGCCCCTGGATACTGGTAAGCCCCCGGTGCAGGATGTGTTGCTGCGGATCGATCATTCGGCTGTCGCCGGTGCGGCCGGCGCCAGTGCCGCGAAGGCGGCGTCGAGTTCGTGGGCCAGCTCGTCAAACAGTTCGAGCCTGTCGTTGGGGATGTCCTCGCCCATGCGCCGAATCCGCCGAGTGACCGGCAGCGTCAGCAAGGCGTCCGGATCGATACCGTCTCTTACCGCCTTGTCGGCGCGGGCAATGAAATGACCGACCGTGCCGAGCATCGCGACCTGCTTGTCCGGCGAGCAATAACGATCGGTCTCGGAAAATGCGGACTGACGCAGCAGGGCCTCGACCATGACCTCGGCGCTCACAAGGATTAGCCGTTGGCTTGCCGGCAGCGCATCACGCCCGACGATCTTGACCATTTTTTCCAGCCGCGCCTGCTCCTGGATCAGTTCGAGCAATCGCGCACGTTGCTCCGCCCAGCGCACGCCGCCGCCACGCTGTTGCCACCAGCGCGCGGAATTTTCGACGTACTCGGAGTAGCTCAACAACGGGTGGATCGCGGGATAGAAACGCGCCTGCGCTCGCGTCCGGTCGAGCGCCAGAAAATTCTTTACGTAGCGCCGCGAATGGGCTGTCACCGGTTCGGAAAAATCGCCGCCCGGCGGCGATACCGTGCCGACGACGGTCAGCGACGATTGTTCACCGGCCAGCGTCGTGACGCGCCCGGCGCGTTCAAAAAATTCAGCCAGCCGGCTCGGCAAATAGGCGGGATAACCTTCTTCGGCTGGCAGTTCCTCGAGCCGTCCCGAAATTTCGCGCAGCGCCTCGGCCCAGCGCGAAATCGAATCGGCGAACAGCGCCACGTCGTAGCCCTGGTCGCGAAAGTATTCGCCGATCGTGATACCGGTGTAGATCGATGCTTCCCGTGCCGCCACCGGCATATTCGACGTATTGGCGATCAGCACCGTGCGCTCCAGCAAACGACGGCCGGTGCGCGGGTCCTCCAGTTTGAGAAAGTCATCCAGCACGCTGGCCATTTCGTTGCCGCGCTCGCCGCAACCGATATAGATGATAATGTCGGCGTCACACCACTTGGCCAACGTCTGCTGCAGCACGGTCTTGCCGGTGCCGAATCCGCCGGGCATTGCGCTTGCGCCACCCTTGCTGATCGTGTAAAGGGTGTCGATTACGCGTTGCCCGGTGAGCAGCGGCTGTTCCGGGGTGAGGCGTTGTCTGACCGGGCGCGGCAGGCGTATCGGCCAACGCCCGAGCATCGCCACTTCACGTTCCCCCAGCTCGGTACGAACGCGGGCGATCGGTTGCTCGAGCCGGTACTCGCCGGCGGGCGCAATCCAGGTTACCCGACCGCCACCGGCTTCTTTCGGCACGAGAATGCGGTTATCCAGATTCGGCGTTTCCCGTACCGAGCCCAGCTGCTGGCCGCTGCTCACCACGTCACCCGCGGCGACTTTCGGCTGGAATGGCCAAGCCCGTTCCCGGTCCAGGTTGGGAACGTCGACGCCGGCCCGGACGAAGTCGCCGTGGCTGTCGGCGATCGCCTCCAGCGGCCGCTGAATTCCATCGAACATCCGGCCGAGCATGCCCGGGCCCAGTTCGACGGCGAGCGGCAAACCGCTGCCTTCGATCAAGACGCCCGGCTTCAGGCCGGTGGTGTCCTCGAAGACCTGGACCGTGATCGAATCGGCATCGAGGCGAATCACTTCCGCGATCAGGCGGTCTTCCCCGACGACCACCGCTTCCTTCATTTTGAAATGGCCTTCGGGCCGCGCCTGCAACACCGGGCCGTTGATCCAGAATACTTCGGCGCGCGTCGTCACCGCCGCGGCTCCGCGTCGGATTCGAGCAGCAGGCTGGACAATCGACCCAGCACCGCATCGGTGATTCTCGCGCTCTGCGAAGCCAGGCGGCCATCCATTACGTAGTCACCCCACTCGATACAGATCCCGGGATCGGCCTGGCTATCGATGATCGACGCCGCGCCGGCCGGCTGTTTGCGAATCATCTGCTCGATTTGCGCACGCGCGCTGGCCGACGCGCGGGCGCCGAGAGAAACCCGCAGCGCCTCGTCGCCAGCCCGCTCGAGAGCCAGTTGCATCCAGTATCGACACCATTCCCATTGACGCTGCGGATCTTCCCAGGCCTTGCGGAAGCGGTCTGATACGGCTTCGAGGACGCGTTGTTGTGACTCGGCCAGAACCTCCCACCGTTGCCGGCGCAGATCGGACCGTACCCGCGCCAGATGGCGGCTCTTTTCCAGCGCAAGCCGGGCGCGCAACTGCTCGGCGCTTTGCCGGAACAGGCGGCGCGATTCGCTATGCGCATCGGCGCGAATCCGCGCAATATCGGCATCGCGTTGTTGCTCGATCTCGCGCAACTCGGTATCGCGGTCCTGCGCGATCTTGTCGAGAAAGAGTGCGACCTGTCGCGGATCGAAATCGGCTGGTAGGTGCGCATCCATCGTATTCAGCTCAATCCCAATACGCGTCGTGCCGGTTCGATGACACGATCGTCGGCCGGCTCGTCGGTGTCGATGGTCGGCACAACGACTACCGGGGGTATCGGCTCGGAGGCAATCAGTTCCTGCAAACGCGCCTGAATGGCGTCGGCATGCGCGCGATTGATAATCACCAGGTCCGAGTTCTGCCGCACCTCGCGCATCGCCTGCCACACGGCGCCCGCTTCCGCCGGCGTGATCCGGGAGCGAACGCCGACCAGCGCGAAGCCACCGGCGGTGATCGCGTCTCCGATGTAAGTGGCGCGCAGCGTTTGCATCATCCCAGTCGATTGAGAATCATAATCGAAATAATCAGACCATAGATCGCGATCCCTTCGGCAAGGCCGACGAACACGAGAGTTCGGCCGAACAGCTCCGGTTTTTCGGCGATGGCGCCGATCGCGGCGGCACCCACGCCACCCACCGCTATGCCCGCGGCCAGCGCGGACAGACCCGTCGCCAGCGCAGCGGCCATATACCCCCAGCGTAAAACCCCGGGGTCGACGACGGCATCGGCGTTGGCGGCCGCGGCGATTGGCGGAAACCACAGCAGCGACAGGTAGGTCAGCGTGGCAAGCAACGCCATGATCGCGGTCGCGCTCAATAACAATCTGGCTTTATCTCGTAGCATTGATTCAACTCCTCAAGAGGCAAACCGGCCGCTGTCCGGAATCGTCAGGGGACGGAATGGCCGGCCTTCCCCGACCAGGAAGCGGCGGAAGAATTCGAACATGACCAGGCGCGTGGTTTGAATGGAGACCACCAGCCCTTCCAGCGCAATGACGATTGCGTTGCCGATGATGAAGACGACGATCTTGCCCGGCAGGCTCCCGGGCATTTCGGCGAGCGCGATCACGGCGCCGCTCAGACCGGCGTGAGCCAGCGCGAATGCGCCCAGCCGCGCGAAGGAAAGCGTGTTGACGACGAGCTGGAACACGATCTCCAGCAGCTCGGCGAATTCCCTGAGGACCGCCGGCAACATCCC
>JBFGQE010000146.1:0-6775 GCA_041564355.1 Gammaproteobacteria bacterium
CAAGCCGCCGTTGCAGCGCACCCCCTCGGCGATATGCCGCCCGAGCTCGCCGCGGTAAAGCGCCGTCGGATCGCGGGCAATTTCGCGCAGGGTATCGGCCAGGTGCGGAATGCGCACGATATCGCCCTCACCGAGCGGACGGCCGTCGGCATGGTGCAAAATACGATAGCTGTCAGCGTGCCAGGAATAAATCGCCTCGTGGGTAAACCCGAGATACTCGGCGGCGCCGCCGGTCAGCGGGAAACCGTTTTCGACGCATTCGATCGCGGGCTGCAACAACTCGTGCCAGGGCAGGTGCCCGTAACGTTCCGCGGCCAGGCTCAGCCCGGCGAAGCCCCCCGGGGTCGCGATCGTGCCGTAACCGACCCGCTGCCAGGTTGCACCACCGTAGTCGAACTCCACCTCGTGCGTGGATTCGTCGAATCGCGAGCGGTCGAGACCCCGACCCGGCATCTCGGCGTAACCGTCGATCACGCGCGGCGGGGCCTGTGCCGGCCAGACGGTAACGAACGCGCCACAACCGGGCGACATGATGCCGGTATCGGTGCACATCGAGACAATCTCGGCCGCGATCGCCGCATCGACCGCGTTGCCGCCGCGCCTGGCCACCGCGGCGCCGGCCTCGGCGGCGATCCTGGTACCTGCAGCGATCGTAACCTTCGACATTTCCCGTTTCCTGCTTCGAGTATGTTGTCGCGCATCCGGCCAGAGGTTGATTTGGCTCAATTCCGACGCGAATCAACCGGTTAGGATTGCCCAATGGGCGAACACCGGGTACATGATACGTCGGATGAGGGGCGCACGCGCGTTTTCGTGCGTGCGATGCTCGATGATATCCGGGCCCTCGAGGAAATGATCGCCCGGGACCTGATCGAACGCAGAATACGGCGCGTCGGCGTAGAGCAGGAAATGTACATCGTCGACACCGCCGGCTACCCGGCAGGCATGTCGGACAGGTTGCTCGAGCAGATTGACGATCCGCATTTCAGTACCGAGCTGGCGCGTTTTAACCTCGAGGCTAACCTGGATCCGGTGCCGATCGGCGGTAACTTTCTGCGCGACCTGGAGCAAAACCTGCGGGCGGTGCTGCGCCAGGCTGACGCCGTCGCCGCCGGGCTCGATGCGCAAATCGTGCTCACCGGCATTTTGCCGACACTGCAGGAAGCGCACGTCACGCCGGCAAACCTGACGCCCGAGGTGCGCTATCACTGTCTCAACGACAGCTGCATGGCCGCGCGCGGCGACAGTTTCACGCTCGTTATCGACGGCCTCGATCACTTCGAATCCAGTTACGACAGCATCGTCGTCGAGGGCGCCAACACGAGCTTCCAGTTTCACCTGCAGGTCGACCCGGACGAGGCGGTAGCGCTGTACAACCTGGCGCAACTCGTCACCGCGCCGTTGCTCGCGGCCGCGGCCAATTCGCCGGTACTGCTCAACCGCCGCGTCTGGCACGAAACCCGCGTGGCGCTGTTCGAACGCACGCTCGAGTACCGCTCGTCGCCGCAACTCGCGCGCAGCGTGCCGACCCGGGTAGGCTTCGGCGAAGCCTGGGTCCGGGATTCGATCGTCGAAATATTTCGCGAAAACGCGATGCGCCACAACGTCATCATGGTGCGCGACCCGGTCGAAGACTCCTTCCAGGCGCTGCGCGAAGGGCGGATACCGGACCTGAGCGCTTTAACGCTGCACAACGGTACGGTGTGGCGCTGGAACCGGCCCTGTTACGGCATCACCGATGGCAAACCCCACCTGCGCATCGAGAACCGCGCGCTGCCGGCCGGGCCGACGATCGCCGACCAAATTGCCAATGCCGCGCTGTTCTACGGCCTGATGCAGGCGCTGCAGCTCGAAGCCGCGCGCATTCCCCGGCGCATCGCGTTCGAGGAAGCGCGCGCCAATTTTTTTGCCGCCGCGCAGCACGGTCTAAGCGCGCGTTTCACCTGGCTCGACGGGCAACGCGTTGGTGCGCGCAAGCTGCTGCGGCGGGAGCTGTTGCCGCTGGCGCGCGAGGGCCTCGAGGATTTGCAGGTCCCCGGCGAAGATATCGAGCGTTATCTCGGCATCATCGGGGCACGCGTGGAGACCGGCCGCACCGGGGCGAAATGGTTGCTCGACAGCCTGGCTAACGTGCCGGCACGCGCGCGCGAGGCCATTTGCCGCGAGGCGGTCGCGATCGTCCACGAGCGACAGGACCAGGACCTGCCCGTGCACCGCTGGGATTTGATCGCGGCGAATCCGGGAAACGATCCATCGACCGGCGAAACCCGGGTCGCCGACATCATGACGACGAACCTGTTCACCGCGCGCCCCGAAGACCTCGTCGATCTCGCGACCAGCGTGATGGAATGGCGGCACGTGCGCCACGTGCCGGTCGAAAGCGCGTCCGGCGAGCTGGTCGGGCTGCTGTCGACCCGCGAACTGCTGCGCCGGCCCAACACCATCGAGGGCGCGCGAGAACAAGCCATTCCGGTTACCGAGATTATGCAGACCGACCCGCCCACTATCTCTCCCGACGCGCCGCTGGAGGACGCGTTTGCACAAATGCTCGAAAGCGAATCGGGTTGCCTGCTCGTGGTCGCCAATCGGCAACTGCTCGGTATCGTCACCGAACGCGATCTGCTCGAGGCGGCGATCGAACTGCTCCCTTGATCCGGCACGAACTGCGCAGGCAGACAAACCATCCGTGAATTCCGCAAGCTTGCGTGCCGAATAATGCGCGCGCCGGGATGAAGCCGGATCATCGGTCTGCCGATGCCTCGCCGCAGATCCTCGCGGCAACTCGACGCAGAGGTTAGAATCGCGCAAATTATTGAAAAAAAACGATTTTTTTAGCGCAATCCTGCCGATTAACTATACTCCAGCCAATCATCGAAAATAACGATGTCGCGCCAGCGGCGTGACCAGGGAATACTGCATGAGAACAGGTCTGATCGGATTAATCCTAATCTTCGCCCTCGGTTATGGCGGCGCCAAGTGGTATTTGCATCACGAGGTCAGCAGCGGCGTGGATGCCGCGGTGCTGATCATGTCGCCCTACGCAAACATGGAATACGGTGGAATCAGCTCGACACTCTCCGGCGAACTGACCATCGACGATGTCCGGATCCAGGTCAACGGATTCCGCGATGACGTCGAGATCGGTCGACTGGGTATCACGACGCCCAGTTTCCTCGCGCTATTGAACCTGAGCAACCTGGCCGCCGGAGCCGGAGCGAGCGCCAGTCCACCGGAATATTTCGGCCTGATTGCCGAAGAGGTTCGTGTCTTCGCCCTGGACGATTACATGCGCTATGTGTATAGCGAAAACATCAGGCAGCTCGCACCCGCCGATATCAAACAGGGCGGTGTGCAATGTGTCGGTAAGTATGGTTTCTCGCCCGAGGCGCTGAGCGCGCTCGGTTACGATGAACTGGTCATGTCGATGTCGGTCGTCCTGCGTCAGGCCGAGGCCAACTTTATCACCGAGATAGACTTCAGCGTCGAGGACATGATCGACGTCGAAGTCGACGCGACGATGGTCGGCGGCATCATGTCCGGCGCCGCAATGGCAAGCGGGTATCGACCTACCTTGCACAACCTGCACATGAAGCTGACCGATCGATCCCTGAATGAAAGGGTGCAAAAGTATTGCACCCGGCTCGGGCTGACGCCGGAGCAAATCACCCGGGCCCACGTCGATGCGTTGCAGTACTTCGGTAAACAGAATCACATCGAGTTCGACAAGTACGTGATCGATCCGTACAAGGAGTACCTCGCTGGCAAACCCACCCTGATCGTTACCGCCCGGCCGCGAGAGCCCCTGCAGCTGGCGAGAATCACCAAGTACAGGCCGAGCGACGTGCCGGCCCTGCTGAATCTCGAAGCGGCTGCAGAGTAGAAAAGCCGGGCCGGGATTTTCCGGCGATTACAATCTGGCCTTTTGACTTGCAGGCTTCGCAAGGACCCCCGGCTTAAGTAGCACTCGCTAGCCAGCCGCCCCAGGCAATCAGCGCCAGTCCAAACCCGCGGCTCAGCAATCTGCCTCGGGGGACGACTTTCTCGATCAGCACGATAATCGTAAGCACCGCCACCCAGAGCAGATTCATCACGCCGAGCACGAACAACCGCAGCATCAATAACCAGCAGCATCCAAGACAGTAGGTGCCGTGATGCAAGCCCATCAGGACGGCTCCTGATTTTCCTTCGCGCCAGTGGTGCATCAGGAAACTCATCGGCGAACGACAGTGCTCGAGGCAAGCATCCTTCAGCGGAGTCCACTGAAAAATTCCGGCCGCGACCAGCAACAGGCCACCCGCCTGCGGCGCAACCCGGCCCATCATCGAGGACATCGATCCGCCGGTGTGCAACGACCAGTTGAGGCCGGTGGCGAGCACGGAAAACCCCAGCCAGACGAGGAGATAGCCGGCCACGAAAGCGCCGGTGGCGGCGAATGGCCGATGCGCCGCCTCGCGCTTATCCCGAACCCGCGCGAAGATCATGACTGTAGGCGTCACCGAGGGCAGCATCATTGCGAACATCATCACTGCCCACATGACTAACATGAAACCAAGATCCGCGGCCGACCAGGGCATTGTCGCGGGCATTACCACAGCACCTACCGGCATTGGCTGACGGAGTCCAAGGTATAGCGTGTAGCCCCAGGCCAGCACAGCGAGCAGAACCATGGCGCCCAGAACCAGCCTGCGATCACGTTTCGTCGTTCCTGACGCTGGCATCGTGGACGGCCCGGATCTAGATTGTTAACCCGGTTGTCGGGCCTCTAGCCGCCCCAGGTGACCTGGCCTACCACTCCCGATCGGCCCTGCCAGGCTTCGGGCATTTCCGGATCGCGCCAGCTGGTTCCATCGCTGGGGGCGAGTTCGCCGGAATGGCCGTCATGCCCGAAGGCGAGGCTGAACGGGGCATTTTGCAGCGTCATCTTGTTGCCCAGGTCGTTGACCAGCCGACGCGAGCTCAGCTCTCCGATTCCGGACAGGCTGGCGGTGGTCTTGCCATCACCCTCGGAGACGCTGATCGACACGCGTTGAGTCGGCAACCAGGTCGACAACAGGCTCGCCGGCACCTCCATGCCGCCTCCGGAAGCCCCTCGCAGAATTGTTTCGAGCGCCTCCTGTTGAGCCCCGCTCGCGCTTTCGTCGATGTAAATGCGTCCGGTGCCGTTGGCATCGAACAGGGTGGGACCCGGGAAGTGAAGCGCCACGACGGCGTTTTGACCGGATAAATCGGTTCCCTCGTGGTTTCCCTCGCGAATGCGCAATAACAGGGTGGTGGCACACCAACCCTGATCCATTATCATCAAGTCCGCCTGGCCGAACCAGCAAGGGCACAACATGTTGCAGCTGCAGGTTTCGATGAGTTCACCGGACAGTTTCCAGCTCATGATCATCCCTCCTGTCGTTGTTGTGTAGGGGACCGCTCAGGTTAATCCAACTGAGCACCAATTTCAATTTTATGCAGGTACCGGCGAGTAGACTTTGCCATTACACTACCCCTGATTGCAGATGGCTCCGCGGATGCTTTCGTGGCAAAGGGGTGAAGCATTGTCGATGCCGTTGCCACGGATCCCGATTGCAGCTGGAATCCATCATTCCTGATAAATCTGGAGGCTGAAAACCATGCGATTCGAAAACAAAGTGGCGCTGGTTACCGGCGGTAACTACGGCATCGGTCGCGGCATCGCCCACCGGCTAGTGTGCGAGGGGGCAACCGTCGCCCTGGTCGCGCGCAACGAACGGCGCGGGGCCCAGGTGGAATCCGAAATCGCCGAACTCGGTGGTCGCGGCGAGTTTTTCAAAGCCGAGCTATCGTCCGAGAAAGAGGTTAGCCGAATGATCGAAGCGGTGGCGGAAAAGTTCGGCCGCCTCGACGTGCTGGTGAACAACGCGGGCTGCGGCAGTCAGAATTGCGGCATCGAACCCGGCGACCCACCCGGCGTCCGCTGGCGTAATCTTCGCGGCGCCAACCTCGATTCGACCTATTACGTCAGCGCCCATGCGATGCCGCATCTTGCGCAGCACGAGGACAGCGCAATCGTCAACATTTCGTCGACCGCAACCTTTCACGGCAACTGGGGTTTGTACGGCGTGGCCAAATCGGGCGTCGAGGCGTTGACCCGTTCGTTCGCGGCAGAAGCTGCCCCGCTCGGCGTGCGCGTCAACTGCATCAGCCCTGGCTGGATCGCAACCGGCGAGGAAGCGGACCTCGCGGCGGCCGGCACGGAAGACGGCGAATGGGCGTTGCCGCCCTCGTTGCTGAATCGCATGGGATCGCCGGCGGAAATCGCGGCGGCGGTGGCCTTCCTCGCATCGGCCGAAGCGTCTTTTATCACCGGCCAGGTGCTCATCGTCGACGGCGGCCTGACGATTATCGACTACCCGTCGATCCCCTCGCTCGAACAGGTCGGCCATCGCCTGTATTCGCATTCAGCACCGGCGCAGAAACCTGATCATCGTAACTCGAAGTCGTCAGGATAACAGGTGAGCGGCCCGCTCGTATTCAGGCTTCCGAGACCCCACCCATGCACCTCGGTCAAACCCAGGCCGTCATCGGGCGCTCGATTGCCGATCGGCTTACGCGGTATCCGCTTGTCGACCTAGAGGCCTATGAGTTCGGCGTGTAATGCCTGTGCTTTTGCAGCCTCGAGAAAAGCCGAGGAATTGACCACGGCTGGATCATATGCCACCACCATCAGGTGCGGTCTTTCGTCGTGGTAGGATGCGGCCATGACTCCATCCATACCCAGTATTGCGTCGCGCAATTTCTCGCGAGCTTC
>JBFGQE010000147.1:0-6773 GCA_041564355.1 Gammaproteobacteria bacterium
GAGCCGGGGCACCGACGTTTTTTCGATCCCGAAGCCTACCGCATCATCCTGTTCGACCAGCGCGGTTGCGGCAAATCGCGACCGCACACCAGTCTCGAGGAGAACACGACCTGGGATCTCGTCGACGACCTGGAAAAGATTCGTGAATTTCTCGGCATAGAGCGCTGGGTCGTATTTGGCGGGTCCTGGGGATCCACGTTGGCGCTGGCCTATGCGCAAACCCATCCCGGTAGAGTGCTGGGACTTGTCCTGCGCGGAATCTTTCTGGCCCGCGACGAGGACGTCAGCTGGTTCTTCAACGGCGAGGCTGCCCGCGTGTTTCCCGAGGCGTGGCAGCATTTTGTCGAACCGATACCGGAAAACGAGCGCGGCGATATCATCGCGGCCTACTACGAACGCCTGACCAGCGACAACGAAATCGTGCGTATGGGCGCGGCCAAGGCCTGGTCGATCTGGGAGGGTTCCTCGGTTACGCTACTGCCCGACAAGAGCGTCGTCGACCATTTCAGTGACCCGCACATAGCGCTTAGCATCGCGCGGATCGAGTGCCACTACTTTCGCAACAAGTGTTTCCTGCGACCGAACCAGCTGCTCGAGGACATGGCTAAAATCAGGCAGATTCCAGGTTTCATCGTGCACGGCCGTTATGACATGGTCTGCCCCATCGACCAGGCCTTTCTGTTGCAGCGGGAGTGGGACAACGTGCAGCTCAAGGTGATCAAGGATGCCGGTCACGCGGTCACCGAGACGGGCATTTCCAACGCGCTCGTCGAAAGCTGCAATGCGATGCTGGAAATCCTGGCTTGATCACGCTGTTGCAGCGCGTCACCGAGGCACGGGTCGACGTCGATGGTGAAACCATCGCGCGTATCGGCGCAGGCCTGCTCGTGCTGGTTGGGGTACAGGCCGAGGATGATGACTCGACCGCGCGCCGGTTTGTCGAACGCCTGCTGAATTACCGGGTTTTCGCCGACGCCGAGGGCAAGATGAATCGGTCGCTTATCGATATCGACGGCGGCCTGTTGCTGGTGCCCCAGTTCACGCTGGCGGCAGACACGCGCAAGGGGCGGCGCCCGAGTTTCACTTCGGCGGCCGACCCGGAACACGGCTGCAAGCTGTTTGCCACGATGGTCGAGTTTGCCCGCGCGGCGCATGGCCGCGTCGAATGTGGGCGGTTTGGCGCGGACATGCAGGTGAGCCTCGTCAACGACGGGCCGGTCACTTTCATTCTCGACTAGCTCGTCTGGCGCGGGGCCGAATAGATGTCGTATTTGCCCGCGATGTCGATTATCATCTGCAACCTTGCGCAACTAGTCCTAAGCTTTGATCATGTCCGATCGCAGTGCAAAAGTCAGCCGTAAAACGCTCGAAACCCAGATCAGCGTCAGCCTGAACCTGGACGGCAGCGGCCAGTCGAGTTTCGACACCGGGATTCCGTTTCTCGAGCACATGCTCGAACAAATCGCGCGTCATGGCGCTTTCGATCTCGAGATAAAGGCCAGCGGGGATCTGCACATCGACGATCACCATACCGTCGAAGATATCGGCATCACGCTGGGCCAGGCCTTTCAGCAGGCGCTTGGCGACAAGCAGGGTATCATGCGTTACGGCCACGCCTACGTGCCGCTGGACGAGGCGCTGTCGCGCGTAGTGGTCGATTTTTCGGGCCGCCCTGGAATCGAGTATCGCGTCGAATTTACCCGGCCGCGCATCGGCCAGTTCGACGTCGACCTGATCCACGAGTTTTTCCAGGGCTTTGCCAACCACGCGCCGGCGACCCTGCATCTCGATAACCTGCAGGGTAAGAATTCGCACCATATCGCTGAAACGCTGTTCAAGGCGTTCGGTCGTGCACTGCGCTTCGCGGTCGCTCCCGATCCACGCATGGCGGGAAAAATTCCGTCGACCAAGGGATCTCTCTAGCTCATGCAAACGATTGCCGTGGTCGACTACGGCATGGGTAATCTCCGTTCCGTCGTCAACGCGCTGCAGCACGTCGCGGGCGACTCACAGCGCATCTTGCTGACCGCTGACCCGGACCAGGTGGCGCAGGCCGAGCGCGTCGTTTTTCCGGGGCAGGGCGCGGCGCGTGACTGCATGCGCGCGATCGACGCCTGCGGCCTGCGTGGCGCGATCATGAATGCCGCGACGCAGCAGCCGTTTCTCGGCATTTGCATGGGAATGCAGGTACTGATAGAACACAGCGAAGAAAACCAGGGAACGGATTGCCTTGGTCTTTATGCGGGTCGGGTGCACTATTTTGGTGATGGCCTCGAGGATGCCGACGGCGTTAAACTAAAGGTGCCGCACATGGGCTGGAACCGCGTGACGCAGACCCGGCAGCATCCGTTGTGGCATTCGATCGAGGATGGCAGCAGGTTTTATTTCGTGCACAGTTATTATTTACAGGCCGATGACGACGCGCTGGTCGCGGGGGTCACCCATTACGGTTTCGACTTCGCCAGCGTGGTGGCGCGCGATAACCTGTTCGCCTTGCAGTGTCACCCGGAGAAGAGTGCGGACGTGGGTTTGCAACTCCTGCGCAACTTCGTCGACTGGGATGGACGGCCATGATTCTGATTCCTGCCATCGACCTCAAGCAGGGACATTGCGTGCGCCTGCGCCAGGGCAACATGGAGGATAGCACGGTGTTTTCCGACGATCCGGTCTCGATGGCGGAGAAATGGGTCGCCCAGGGCTGCCAGCGGCTGCATATCGTCGATCTGGATGGCGCCTTCAAGGGCGAACCGATCAACGCCGACGTGGTCGAGGAAATCAGCTCGTCCCTGCCCGACCTGGAAATCCAGATTGGCGGCGGGATCCGCTCCATCGATACGGTCGAGGCCTACCTCGAGGCGGGCGTAAAATTCGTCATCATCGGCACCATGGCGGTCAAGCGTCCCGAGTTCGTTACCCAGCTCTGTTCCGAGTTTCCGGGCAACGTCATCGTCGGCATCGATGCGCGCAACGGCAAGGTCGCGGTTCACGGCTGGGCCGAAGAATCGGACCACAGCGCGAAAGACCTGGCCAAGCGCTTCGAGGACCAGGGCGTGGTTGCAATCGTCTACACCGACATCAGCCGCGACGGCATGATGCAGGGGGTCAACGTCGCCGCGACCAAAGCGCTGGCGCGGTCGGTCAGCGTTCCGGTGATCGCGTCGGGCGGAGTGACCGACATGAATTGCATCATCGAGTTGAACGAGGTCAAGTCGTCCGGAATCGAGGGCGTCATCATCGGCCGAGCGCTTTACGAGCGAACCATCGACCTGGCCTCGGCGCAGGACTACGTCAACCAGCACTAGTGCACCGATCGCCGTCATGTCTCTCGCCAAACGTATCATCCCCTGTCTCGACGTCGATAACGGTCGCGTCGTCAAGGGCATCCAGTTCGTCGATATCCGTGACGCCGGCGACCCGGTAGAAACCGCGCGGCGCTACAACGACGAAGGCGCCGACGAAATAACTTTTCTCGATATCACCGCGAGTTCCGACGATCGCGAAACCATGGCGCACGTGGTCGAGGCGGTTGCCGCCGAGGTCTTTATCCCGCTGACGGTTGGCGGCGGAATTCGTGAAGCCGGCGATATCCGGCGCCTGCTGAACGCCGGTGCGGACAAGATCAGCATTAACACGGCCGCGGTGTTCAACCCGGAATTCGTCAAGCGGGCCGCCGACCGCTTTGGTTCGCAATGTATCGTCGTCGCGGTCGACGCCAAACGGGTCAGCGCGCAAGATGAGCCCGGACGCTGGGAGATATTTACCCATGGTGGTCGCAAGCCGACCGGCATCGACGTGCTCGACTGGGTGGTCAGGATGGATGCCTACGGGGCGGGAGAAATTCTGTTGACCAGCATGGATCGCGACGGCACGCGGATCGGTTTCGACAATGAATTGACCCGCCGGGTTTCCGACGCAGTGCGCGTGCCGGTAATCGCTTCCGGCGGAGTCGGCGAGTTGCAGCACCTCGCCGACGGTATCCTGCTTGGCCATGCCGACGCGGTGCTCGCGGCGAGTATTTTTCATTTTGGCGAGTATCGTATCAGCGAGGCCAAGGCGTTCATGCGCGCGCAGGGCATAGAGGTGCGGGATGACTGACTGGCTCGAACAGGTCAAATGGAACGACGACGGGCTGCTGCCGGCGATTGCGCAGGATCACGAGAGCGGCGAAGTACTGATGCTCGCCTGGATGAACCGCGAGGCGCTCCAGCTAACTCGTGAACAGGGCAGCGCTGTTTACTGGTCGCGTTCGCGACAGCAACTCTGGGTCAAGGGCGAGACCTCGGGGCATCGCCAGCAGATCCATGAAATTCGCCTCGATTGCGACGCCGACGTTATCCTGCTGCAGGTCGAGCAAATCGGCGGAATTGCCTGCCATACGGGTCGACGGCGCTGTTTCTTTCGCGTATTAAAGAATGGAGAATGGCAGATCGACGAGGAAATAATCAAAAATCCCGACGAGATTTATCGATGAGTGATGATATACTCCAGCGCCTGATGGCCGTACTGGCGCAGCGAAAAGACGCGGATCCCGGGTCTTCGTATGTCGCGGGTCTGTATCACGAGGGTCTCGATTCGATACTGAAGAAAATTGGTGAAGAATCGGCGGAAACAATCATTGCCGCAAAATCGGGCGACAAAAAGCAAATTGTCCACGAAACTGCCGACCTGTGGTTTCATTGCCTGGTGATGCTGGCGCAACAGAATCTGGAAGCGCGGCAGGTGCTCGAAGAGCTGGAAAGACGTTTCGGACTTTCCGGGCTCGAAGAAAAGGCGGCGCGTGAACGAGTTAAATGAGGTGAAACATGGGTTTTGGCGGAATTAGTATCTGGTCGCTGTTATTGATCCTGGCGATCGTGATCCTGTTGTTCGGGACCAAGAAACTGCGCAACGTTGGCGGTGATCTCGGCAACGCGATCAAGAATTTCAAGAAATCGGTCAAGGACGAAGAAGTGACCCAGGAAACGAACGACTCCGAGGGGCACGTCATCGAAGGCAAGGTAACCGAGGAAAAAGACAAGGTATAACTGTCTTTTCACTTCCCGGTTTAAAGGCTACCAATGTTCGACATGGGCTTCACCGAGATGATGCTGATCGGCATCGTCGCGCTGATCGTCATCGGTCCCGAACGCCTGCCCGGGGTGGCTCGCACCGCGGGCAAGTACTTCGGCCGGTTAAAGCGATTCATGACCACGGTCAAGGCGGATGTCGAGCAGGAATTGCGCGCCGATGAACTGCGCGAAATTCTGGCCCGGCAGCAGGAAGAACTGAATTCGTTGAAGGATACGATTTCGGATGCCGGCAAGGAATTCGAGCAGGAAGCGAGCGCATTGAGCGAGGCCGGCGCGGAAGCGGTGGAAGCGTCCACCGCCGCGGCCGAGCCGGAACCGACTCCCGAGCCCGAGCCTGCCGCACCGCCGGATGAGGAAAAGGCGCGGGCCAAGTCATGAGCGACGAAGAAGACCTCGAGGAAAGCAAGGCCGGCAGCCTGATGTCGCACCTGGTCGAGCTGCGCGACCGCGTCGTGCGCATGGTGCTGGCGATTCTGATTATCTTTGTCGGCCTGTTCTACTGGGCCAACGATATCTACATCTATCTCGCCGAACCGCTGACCCGGCATCTTCCGGAAGGCGCAAATATGATTGCGATCGACGTCGCCTCGCCGTTTCTGACGCCATTCAAGCTGGTGTTAATGCTTGCGGTTTTCCTGGCGATGCCGGTTATTCTCTACCAGTGCTGGGCGTTCGTCGCGCCCGGGCTGTACGCGAATGAAAAACGCCTCGCCGCGCCGCTGCTGGTGTCGAGCATACTGCTGTTTTATGCCGGCGTTGCGTTTGCGTACTATATCGTGTTTCCGCTGGTGTTCGGATTTTTCACCCGAATCGGCCCCGAAATCGTCAATATCTCGACCGACATCGGTCGCTATCTCGATTTCGTGCTGGCGCTGTTTTTCGGCTTTGGCCTCGCTTTCGAAGTACCGATCGCAACCATCATCCTGGTAGCGCTGGGTTTCACCACGCCGAAGAAACTCGCCGAAAAAAGGCCATACGTCATCGTCGGCGCCTTCATCGTCGGTATGCTGCTGACGCCGCCCGACATCATTTCCCAGGTACTGCTGGCGTTGCCGATGTGGGTCCTGTTCGAGGCGGGCCTGATCGCATCGGCGATCATATTCAAGGACCGGGAGTTCGACGAGGACGACGTCGACGAGGACGAGGACGAAGCGGGCCCGCTGACCGAGGCCGAAATGGAAGCCGAACTGGACCAGGCGGAGGCCGACGAAGCAAGCCTGGACAAACAGCCCTGAGCGGCCGTTCGTTGCCAATCTGATTCAAGAAAAACCTCCCTGCGCCCGATATAGGGGTTATGACTCGCTGTTTGGGCAAAATGTTACTCCTGATCCTGCTGTGCTCGACGGTGCGCACCGGGTTCGCGCTGGAGTTGTTCGGCGTGGACCTCGAGACTGCCGACCGCGATGCGCTGCGGGCCGCGGTGAAGGAAGCCGGCGTCGTGCTGATTCGCGAGGCAGGCGAAGAGATTTTTTACGACCTCTACGACAGTGCCGCCGTGCTCGACGGCTCGAGCCGCCTGTACCTGGGATTTGTCAGCAAGGACCAGCGATTCGCCTTCGCCGAGTACGAGTTCCATGGCATCGATACGAGGATTATGCTGCACCGCCTGCGTGCGCGTTACGGCGAGGCCGAGGCACGCCACGGCCGATTCATTAGCGACCGAAGTTATCGCTGGCAGCGGGATGGCATCGAGATTCGGCTGCA
>JBFGQE010000148.1:0-6738 GCA_041564355.1 Gammaproteobacteria bacterium
ATGCCTTGATCACGGGCGGCAGCACGTAGCGCGCCTGCGTATGGGTGCAACCGATGCGCAATATCCCCTCGTCCTGGCTGACGTAATCTTTACCGATCGCGTGAATACTGTTTACCGAGGACAGCGTGATGCGAGCATGGTTGGCGACTTGCTCCCCGATCTCGGTCAGGCCGACCAGGCGCTTGCCTTTGCGCACGAACAGGTCGGCACCAATTTCGTCTTCGAGCTTTTTCAAATGCTGCGATACGGCGGACTGCACGACGAACAATTCGTCGGCGGCTTTGCTGACGCTGAAGCGGCACTCGATCAGCTTGACCAGGGATTGAAGCTGGCGAATTTCCATCGGCTCATAAATCAGTTAACGTGATTCAACGGCAGACAGTATAAGCGAATGTGATAACAATCTCGACCGCTTGCGCTTGTTGCGTGCGACTTCTCAGCCTGCCGTTGCAATAGTAAACTCGCGCCATGAACCGCTTTCAAAAAAAGTTCGACCCGCGCGTCTGGCAAGTCGTCATGTCGATTCCGCCAGGCAAGGTGATGGGCTACGGCGAGGTGGCCCGCGCCGCCGGGTTCCCGCGCTATTCCCGCATGGTCGCCGCCTCGATGGGGCGCTGTCCCGAGCCCCTGCCCTGGTTTCGCGTGGTGCGTTCGAACCGCACCCTGGCGTTCGAGGTCGGTTCCAGCGCGTATCGCAAACAGGCACGCTTGCTCAAGCAGGAAGGCGTATCTTTCGATGGCCTGAAAATCGTCGAGGCCGAAAGCGACGACAGCCTGGATCGGATACTCTGGGGCCCGCAAGAATAATTCATGTTTTTGAGGCGTCTTTTTCGCACCGGCGATCTGCTGCTGGTACTTTGCCTTGTTGGCTGGTCCGTCCAGGCATCGCCCGAACTCGCGGGTATCGAGCCTGATACCCTGGGCTTACCGATTGCACGAATCATCATCAGCGGCAACGAGCGCACGCAGGAGGCCTTTCTGTTGAAATGGACCGGCCTGGGCAGCGGCCAGGTATTGTCGCAGGCATCGCTGAACTATGCGCTGCAGGAATTGCACGACAGGGGCCTGTTCCGCGAGATTGCGTTTTCCAGCCTGCGCCGCGAGGACGGTACGGTCGATCTGTTTTTACAACTCAGGGAAAAACGCTACACATTGCTCGTGCCGCGCGCCAGCCGCAACAACGAGGGTGACATCAAGGCCGGTTTTCGCCTGCGCATGAACAACATTCAGGGAGCCGACCGGACGCTCGAGGCATTAATCCAGGAGGAGAAGCGAAACGACGGCGACGAAGGCGAGGAGTTGCGTATCAAGTACGAAATGCCGTTGCTGGATCGCCCCTACGATCTGGAGTGGGAGGCGGAGCGCAGTATCGATAATACCGAGGTCGAGGATTTCGAAAATGTTCAGACCACCGACCTGTTGTCGATGTCGGTGCAGCGTGACTGGCATGTCGATTATTTTTCGAACCCGATCACCGTGCAAACCGGCCTCATCCTCGAGGAAATCGATCTCGAGGAGCCCTACCCCGAGTCGCTGAACGCGATCGAGTCCGGCACTTACAACCGGCTCAAACTGGCCTTCATCCTGGACCGGGTGCACCGCGACCGCTATCGCCGCTTCGGCAGCCGTTACGCGGTGACCTTCGAACGCGGCTTCGACTGGCTCGGATCAGATTTCGATTCGAATGCCGTGACCTTCGAGGTGCGCGGATATCGGCCGATTAATCCCTACGACAACATCGATTATCGACTGGTATTCTCCGCTTCACACGACAGTCCGTTCGACAGTTTGCGCTACGGGCTGGGTGGTGCGTCGACCGTGCGCGGGCTGGAAGACTTCGATGAATCCGGCGACGCGAGAATTTTCACCAATATCGAATACGTGTTTGCCTACCGCAAGAAACCCAACCTCCGGCACACGCTGTTTATCGATATTGGCAACGTCTGGCGGGATCTAAATTCGATCGATCTGAGCGAATGGCAATACACCCTTGGCACGGGTTTTCGCTGGAAAATCGAGGCATTCGTCAAAACCGACCTGTTTCTCGATTACGGCTATGACTTCGAGAACGACGAGGGCAAGCTGTACGGCGGTACCTCGCTCAATTTTTGAACGCGGCGATCCGCCGCAAGGACGTCTAGCGGTAGCTGGCCGCGGTGATGAATTCGCCGAAGGTCTCGCACCAGACGACTACCGCCCGGTAATCGGACGGATTTACGCCGGCCGGCAGATCGACGATAAATTTGTCGAAGGTTTTTACCGGACCGAGTTTGACCGATTGCGCTTTCAGCGCATTGAAAGCGGCTTCGGTTTGCACCAGCTGCGGCGTCAGGTAAAGCTGATAATCGGGGCCTGGCGCAAGCGCACCGATAAAGCTGACCTGGCTCCCCGAGATCGAGATATCGCCCTCACCCCAATGAAGGAAATCGCTGCCGGTCAGGCCCCGGCGAAACTGACCGGTGAATACCGCCTGTTGCGCCGACCGCGCAATGTCAGCATCGCTCGGCGCATCGGGCGCAATCAGGATCGGCAGTAGGTATATACCCAGCGCGAATCCGATGGCGAGCGCGACGCCATGGGTAAACAATATGCGAATCAACCTGAACATCCGGCTTCCTGTCCTGCAGACGTCATGGATTATGTCTTCGCGGGGGTAAAAAATCCAGATCAAAGCTGCTACAGTGCGCGTCGAATCAATGCGGACACGACGATGGCGGAAGAATACGATTTTGACCTGATAGCGCTTGGCGCGGGCAGCGGTGGCCTGTCGGTGGTGGAGCGCGCGGCAAGCTACGGGCAGCGCTGCGCGGTGGTGGAGCGCGCTAAAATCGGCGGCACCTGCGTGAATGTCGGCTGCGTGCCGAAGAAAATCATGTGGTTTGGCGCGAATCTCGCGCACCTCGCCAGGGAATCGTCCGGCTATGGTTTCGATTTCGAGCTGAAAAATTTCGACTGGGCCCAGCTCGTGGCGAAACGTGAAGGTTATATCAGCGGCATCAACCAGTGGTACCACGGTTACATGGCGGAGCTGGGGATCACCGAAATCGTCGGCGAGGCCTGCTTCGTCGACGCGCATACGATCGAGGTCAATCAGCGACACTACTCGGCCAGGCAAATCGTCATCGCCACCGGCACGCATCCGCGCGTGCCGCCGGTCCCAGGTGCTGAACTCGCGATCACTTCGGATGGTTTCTTCGCCCTGGAAGAACAACCGCAAAAAGTCGCGATCGCCGGCTCCGGCTATATCGCGGTGGAACTCGCCGGGGTGCTCAACGCCCTGGGCAGCGACGTCACGCTGTACCTGCGCAAACGTCACGTGCTCGGCGAATTCGACGAAATGTTGCAGACCACGCTGTTCGATGAACTCGGCAAGGCCGGCATCGAGCTGCGCACCGAGAGCGTCATCACGCGTATCGAGGCGGAAGTATCGGGATGCCTTTCGATAGAGGATAACCAGGGGGTTGGCATGCAGGGTCTCGACCAGGTGCTCTACGCGATCGGTCGCGAAGCGGATCTCGAGACGCTAAAGCTGGAACATGCCGGCGTCAAAGTGAATGAGCAGGGTTTCATCGAGACGGATCTCTACCAGTGCACCAGCCAGCCGCATATCTTTGCGCTCGGAGATGTCACCGGTCGCGCGCCGCTGACGCCGGTCGCGATCGCCGCCGGTCGCCGCCTGGCCGATCGTTTGTACGACAACCAGAAGGGCCGGCACCTGGACTACAAATTAATCCCGACAGTGGTTTTCAGTCACCCGCCGATCGGAACCGTCGGCCTCACCGAGGCCGAGGCGCGCGCCGAGTATGGCGAACGGATACGGATTTACCAGACTCGTTTTAGCGCGATGTTCAATGCGATTAGCGGGCACGAGGTTCCGACCGCGATGAAACTGATCTGCCTCGGCGACGAAGAAAAAGTGATTGGGTGCCACCTGATCGGACCGGGTGTCGATGAAATGCTGCAGGGTTTCGCGGTTGCGATTCAAATGGGCGCCTGCAAACGGGATTTCGACGATACCGTTGCGATTCACCCGACCAGCGCCGAAGAACTGGTTACGCTACGCTAGGCAGGCGGGCATCATTCGCCGGCGCGGCCTGCTCTGTAGACGGTCACAGTTTACGTGCAACCAGTTGGAACTGGCGCCCCGTCAGTTTATACGGATCCCGTTCGGTCAGCTCCAGTTCGAGTTTTCTCAATTTCTGATACACCGACGACGATTCTTTCAACTCGTTGGTTCCCCAGTAATTGTAGAGGCAGCGAATACCGTAATGCGCCTCCGTTTCCAGGCCGTCCTGGCGTAACCAGTCGATAACGTCGCCGGCTCGATAGGCGTAAACCTTCATGTCGAATACCGGGTTGTATTGCACGGGCGAGTCGAGCAGCGCATGGGCCTGATCAAGATCGTTATCATTGAACGCGGCCTGGTAGGCCAGCGAATACTGGTTGGTCGTCACCAGCGACAGGATACCACCGGGTTTCAGCATGCCGGCCAGGATGCTGAGCATCGGCCTGGCCTCGTCGACAAACTGCATGACATTGTGGCAAAGCACGAGGTCGAACGAGCCAGCGGCGAACTGGCGATCGATGCTGAACAGGTCCATCTGGTGGATTGCGAGGCGTTCGCTAACCCCGGAAAGCGCCGCATTGGCACGCGCATCCCTGAGCATTTCGCCGGAGATATCGACCAGGTCGACCTGGTGATTCATGCGCGCCAGCGCGAGGCTGTCGAAACCGTTGCCGCCGCCCGCGTCGAGCACCTTTAGCGGGCGTGATTCATCCGGAATGTGTTTTTTCAGGTTGTGTTCCACCAGCTCGTACCCAAGGCGATTCCATGCTTTCGCCTGTTCGGCTTTCCAGCTTTCCAGCCCGGCTTCGAAAGACTCCTTGCGCTGCGCGATACGCAATGCCTGCCCCAGGTCAACGTCGCCGGTATAGAGCGCCTTGCCGATAATAACCCCGTCGATGCCCTCGGCGCCGAAGCATTCACGCACGTCTTGCAGCGTGCCGATGCCTCCCCCGACGATGATGCGCAGACCGCTCATGCGAGCCAGGTCCGCGGAGCTCTCGAGGTCGGCCCCGGTCATCGATCCGTCGCGATGTATGCTGGTATGCACCGCGGTGGTGACCCCGAGTTGACGCATCTGTATCGCGAGCGTGGCGGCCTGCACGCTGCCCGCCGCACGCCAGCCGTGAATCTGAACCTCGCCCTCGGCGTCTGCATCGATACCGAGCACGACCGCATCGCCGCCATAGCGCGCCACTGCCTGTGCCACCATCTGCGGGTTTTCCACCGCCGAAGTGCCGATGATCACACGCCGAATGCCCGATTTCATCGCCCAGTGCACGTCGTCGATGTTGCGTATGCCACCACCGAACTGCAGATTGACATCGAGGCCGGCAAGTTTCTCGATCAATTTCCAGTTATGGCTGGCATCCTCGTCAAACGCGGCATCGAGATTCACGACCTGCAGCCATTGCGCGCCCTGCGTGATCCACTGTTGCGCGCAGGCAAGCGGGTCACTGTGAAAAACAACCGGATTACCGGTATCGCCCCGGGTAAAGCGTACTACCTCGCCATTGCGAAGGTGCATGGCAGGAAAAATAGTAAATTTGTTTATATTCATTAGGTTATGAATGCTACTTAAAGTAGATTCACCCAATAGAGAGAACGTCCTTCATACTATATAAGCCCGGCTTGCGCGTGGCCAGCCAAAGGCTGGCACGCGTTGCGCCACGGGCAAAGGTCATGCGGCTCGAAGCCTTGTGGGAAATTTCGACACGCTCGCCGTCCGCGGCGAACATGACCGTGTGCTCGCCGACGATATCGCCGGCGCGAATCGTTTCGAAACCGATTGTTTTGCGTTCGCGCTCACCGGTCTGACCCTCGCGACCGTAGACGGCGCATTGATCGAGGTCCCGCCCGAGCGTCGCGGCGATAACCTGACCCATTTTCAACGCGGTTCCCGACGGCGCATCCACCTTGTGCCGATGATGCGCCTCGATAATTTCGATGTCGACATCATCGCCAAGCACCGCGGCGGCGGTTTCGAGCAGTTGCAGGCAGAGGTTTACGCCGACGCTCATGTTCGGTGCGTACACCAGCCCGATCTGGCTGGCCGCAGTGCGCATTTTCTGCTCGAGCCCGGCGTCGCAACCGGTGGTGCCGATGACCATCTTCTTGCCGTGTTCGAGGCAGAAATCGATATGCCCGGCGGTGGCGCTTGGATGAGTGAAATCGATCAGTAAATCGAAGGCCCCGGCATCCAGCTGGTCGACGATGGCGACCCGGTTTGGCTCGAGCCCGGCGAGCGTGCCGGCATCCTGGCCGATCGCCGGGTTACCCTCGCGTTCCAGTGCATGGGTCAACTGCAGGCCTTCGGCCTCGGCGCAGGCAGCGACGAGGTTACGGCCCATGCGTCCGGCTGCGCCGGCGATTGCGATTCGAGTCACCAATGGCCTCAGGATTTCATGTCTTCGAAGAATCTCTTCATGTTATCGATCCAGGAGTTTTCGTTCGGGCTGTGCTTTTTCGCCGATTTACCCATGGATTCACCCAGTTGTTCGAGCAGCTCCTTCTGTTCCGAATTTAATTTTACCGGAGTTTCGACCACAACGCGGCAGATAAGATCGCCCACCGGCCCGCCTCGCACCGGCTTGACGCCCTTACCGCGCATGCGAAAAAGCTTATGCGTCTGGGTGCCCGCCGGGATTTTAAGGTTCAGTCGGCCGCCGAGACTC
>JBFGQE010000149.1:0-6726 GCA_041564355.1 Gammaproteobacteria bacterium
GCACGGTCGGGCCGGTCTCCGCGGTATCGGCGCTGGCGAAGCCGCCGTTGATGCTGACCGCGAAAACATCGTCGCGTTGCTCCCGGTCCCGCGCCGCTCGCAGGCGCTCCGGCATCGGACCGATATCGGTACGTCCACCGTTGATTTCCTCGAGCATCGGGCAGCCGATGCGAATCGTCGTCGGCCGGACTTCGCCACGCAGGCGACGCTGCATGATTTCGCCTGCCTGGCGCGCGATGTCGCGCATGTCGGTATGCGGATAGGTTTTATATGACAACACGATGTCGGCGAGGTCGCACATGGCGCGGCTGACGTTGGCGTGCGGGTCGAGCGTGATGCCGATCGGAATTGCATTGCCGGCCACCGCGCGCAGGCGGCGCAATAGCTCTCCCTCACCGTCGTCGTAGCTGTCAGTAACCATCGCGCCGTGCAGTCCGAGCAGGATCGCATCGCAACCGTCGCGGGCCGCTTGCACGATGGGCTTCGCGAGCCATTCGAAAGCCGCGTCGGTGACCCTGCCGCTGGGTCCGGCGGCCGCGCTCAGGACATGCTCGATCCGCCAGCCGTATCGGCTGCCGACATCGAGAAACCCGGCCAGGCTGGTATTTTGCGCGCCCCGTTCGTCGACCGCGTCGGCGCCGACCAGGTAATGACCGTCACGAAAGGCCTGTTCGTCGGTCGGGACGCGACTGAAGGTGTTGCTTTCGTGGGCAAACTCGGCGGTCAGGACTCTTGCGCGCATCGGCTGGTTATCCCCGGGCGGTTATCGTGGCATGGACTGTCGCGTTGCGGTCATAATAGAAACAGGGTCAGCGCGGGTCAAAATCTATTCGCGGTAAAACGCGCAATAATCGAGAAATTGCGACAAATTCAGATTCTTATTGCGCGCAAAAGCGTTTATCCTGTCGACGCGCAACCCGCCGCGAACGCACGGCGAACCCGCGCAAGTCGAATTACCGCTCCAGGAGCCACACTATGTCATCAGGCAGTGAAGACCTAAATCTTGCCATTTTTTGCGACTTCGAAAACGTCGCGCTAGGCGTGCGCGATGCACGCATCAAGAAGTTTAATATCAACCTCGTGCTCGAGCGCCTGCTGGTCAAGGGCAGCGTGGTGATGAAAAAAGCGTATTGCGACTGGGAGCGCTACAAGGAATACAAGGCGGTCATGCACGACGCGGCTTTCGAATTGATCGAGATTCCGCACACGCGCCAGTCGGGCAAGAACTCGGCCGATATCCGCATGGTCGTCGACGCGCTTGACCTGTGTTACACCAAGGAACATATCGATACCTTCGTCATCGTCAGCGGTGATTCGGATTTCTCGCCGCTGGTGAGCAAGTTGCGCGAAAATAACAAGACCGTGATCGGCGTCGGCGTGAAAAGCTCGACCTCGGATTTGTTGATGAGCAATTGCGACGAGTTCATTTTTTACGACGATCTCGTACGCGACGAAGAGTCCAGCCAGAAACGCAAGCGCAAGCCCGCGCCGAAGAAAAAGGCGGCCAGCAAAAATGGCGGGAAGCCGTCCGAGACGGCTAAATCCGGGGATGACGCGAAAGCGGACGAAGAGGTGAAGTCGGACGAGGACAAGATCGACGAAGCGATTGGGCACGTGATGGAGACCGCGGAGGCGTTGTACACCGAGCGCGGCGACCAGGAGAAACTCTGGGGTTCGATGGTCAAGCAGGCGCTGAAACGGCGCCGTCCCGGATTCAACGAACGTTATTACGGTGTGCGCGCATTCAGTGACCTGCTCGAGGAGGCCGAGCGTCGTGGCCTGATGAAGCTGTCGCTGGACGAACGCTCCGGCGGTTACGTGATCGAGATGGTCGACACCGAGGAAAACGGCGGCTAAATCCCCGGATCCGGAACCCTCGGGGTCAGAGCAAATTTTTTGGCAACCCTGCCTGACCCTGGCTGCCTGTCCCCACAAAATTTGCTCTGACCCCTTCGACGGAACACGAAGGCACCTCTCCCCGGGCACAGGAATCTCCAGCCGAAGCGACCCCCGGCAGGCTACCTTATCCCGCTGCCAGGAACCTCTTTTCAGCCTTGCTGAATATCGTTTTAACCCGGTCGATGTCCCAGGGTTCCTCGGTCAGGGTTTCGTGGTCCCATTCGCTGCGCGGTTCGTCCGGCTCGAAGAAGTCGCCGCCGTAAACATGTATTGCACAGGTCATTTTTTCGATCGGGTTCAACACCGAGTGGATGATCTTGCTGCCCAGCGTCGCGACGTCGCCCTGGCCGAGCGTTTTTGCGCCAACCGCCTCGATGCTGTTCTCGGTGCGACGCCAGAACAGGTTATCCTCGCGCCCCGAATAAATTCCGATCACGGCGAACATCTGGTGGTTGTGCGGCATCAGGCTCATGCATGGCGCCCAGGCGAAGTTCAGGATGGTCAGCTCTTTCGAGCGATACAGCGGCGTAATACCGGCATGTTCCGGTTCGCCGAGCTCGGCGAAGACCCGACCCGGTTCGGTCACCGCCCGGGTAACCACTTCGCGCACCGCGGCCTGGCCGTCGGCGACCGCCTCGATACAGTCTTCGATGAATGCGTCGCGCTGGAACATGGTCGGTCTCCTGCCACCGTGCCGGTCGGCACCAGCGTGACATGGTAACACCCCACGTACCGGCCTGGCGATCGGGTCAGGACTGGGTCAGGTCGGCGAGATCCCGCGCGGCCTCGCGCAGCAGCGGGATATATTGTTCGGCCTTGTCGATCGAGATGCGGGAAAGCGGCGCCTGGATCGCGAGAGAACTGTAAAAGCGGCCTTTTTTATCCTTGATCGGCACCGCGATCGCGATAATGTCGTCATAGAGTTCCTGGTTGTCTATCGATACCTGGCGTTTTTCGATGCGATCGATTTCGGCAAGCAGGGTTTCGTTATCGGTGATCGTGTTCTTCGCGTGGGCCTCGAGATGGAGCTTTTGCACCACCGACTTGCGCCTCGACCTCGGCAAAGTGCTCAGGTAGAGCTTGCCACTCGCGGTGCAGTAAAGCGGCACGCGCATGCCGATCGGAAACTGCAGGCGCAACGGCGCGCGGGTTTCGACGCGATCGGAATAAGCCATGTAGAGTCCGTCGGGATAGGCAATGTTGCAGGTTTCGCCGACTTTTTCGGACAGCGCGGTCAGAATCGCGTGGCGCGTCGCGCCGAAACGTTCGTTGGCCAGTACGCCGACCGCGATATCGTGCAGCCGGTTGCCGGGCTGGTAACTTTTGCCGTTGACCTGTTTGAGCAGGTAGCCACGTGCCTCGAGTTCGGCGCAAAGGCGGTGCGCGGTCGCCTTGGGCAGATCCAGCACCTCGTTGATTTCGGTTGCGCTGAGCGGTTTCGACGACGCCGCGATGGTGTCGATGATATCCAGCACGCGCTGGATGGTTGAGCCGCGTTCGCGTTTCATGAGAACATTTCAAGCTGGTGTCGAGTTGTCGTTAGCACGCTGACCGTTTGGTTTTTTTCCGGGATTTGTCTACTCTATATTAAAGTTTTCGTGAAAACGAGAAAATTTATTCCGTTTTATAGAGTTTTATTGTAATTTATGCGTCCCTTCTGCGGAGACGGGCTAACGTGGATCAATTTGACTACATTGTCGTCGGCGCCGGTTCCGCCGGATGCGTACTCGCCAATCGGCTTTCTGCCGACCCGGCCAACCGGGTGCTGTTGCTCGAAGCGGGCGGTCGCGACCTGAGCCCGTGGCTGCACGTCCCGGTCGGCTATTTCAAAACCATGCACAATCCCGGTTACGACTGGTGTTACCTGACCGAACCCGATCCGGGCATCGCCGGTCGCCGGTTGCAGTGGCCGCGAGGCAAGGTGCTCGGCGGCTCGAGCGCGTTGAACGGCCTGCTCTACGTGCGTGGACAGCCCGAGGATTACGACCGCTGGGCGGAACTGGGTAATGAAGGCTGGTCTTACGCCGAGGTTTTGCCGTATTTCAAGAAATCGGAAGACAACTCGCGCGGCGCCAGCGAATACCACGGCGTCGGCGGGCCGCAAAAAGTATCCGACCTGCGTTTGCGCCGCCCGATCGCCGAGCACTTCATCAAGGCCGCGACCGAGTGCGGCATTCCGCTCAACGACGATTACAACGGCGCACAGCAGGAAGGTGTCGGTTACTTTCAGCAAACCGCTTACAACGGATTTCGCTGGAGTACCGCGAAGAGCTTCCTGCGCCCGGCGAAGCGACGCGCCAACCTCACCGTGCTGACCCGCGCCCAGGTCACGCGTCTGCGCCTTGACGGCAGGCGCGTGACCGGTCTCGAATACCTGCGTGGTGGCCGCGGGCACGAGGCGGGCGCCAATGCCGCGGTAGTACTGAGCGCCGGGGCGATTAATTCGCCGCAAATCCTGCAATGCTCTGGTATCGGGGATCCCGCGCTGCTCGAGGCGGCCGGCGTCGAGACGCGCCACGCGTTGCCGGGCGTGGGCAAGAACCTGCAGGATCACCTGCAGATTCGGCTCGTGTTCAAAACCAACAAGCGTACGCTCAACGATGAGCTGAACAATCCGCTGAAACGGATGCTGGTCGGGATGCAGTATATTCTGACCCGCACCGGTCCGCTGACCCTGGCCGCGAGCCAGGTGACCGTGTTCACCCGCAGCAGCGAGAAGGCCGTTCGTCCGGACATCCAGTTCCACATGCAGCCGTTGAGCGCGGACAAGCCCGGCGAGGGCGTGCACCCGTTCTCGGCATTTACCTCGTCGGTCTGCCAGCTGCGCCCGTGGAGCCGGGGCGAGGTCGTGATTCGCTCGCCGGACCCGCTGACCTACCCGGCGATTATTCCGAATTACCTTTCCGACGAGCGCGATTGCGAGGTTGCGGTCGGCGGCATCAAGGTCGCGCGGCGCATTGCCGAGGCACCGTCGCTGCGCGATTGCATCATCGACGAATATGTTCCTGGACGGAATTTCCAAAGCGAAGACGAATTACTCGATGCGGCTCGCCGCTACAGCCAGACCATTTATCACCCGGCAGGCACCTGCAAGATGGGGAACGACGATGCAGCCGTTGTCGACCATGAGCTGCGCGTGCACGGGCTCGACGGTTTGCGCGTTGTCGATGCGTCGATCATGCCCGAAATCGTATCGGGAAATACGAATGCGCCGACGATCATGATCGCGGAAAAGGCCGCTGATATGATTTTGCTAAATCGGTAATTGATTCGAGACCCAGGCCCTCTACAAGAACTGAAAAACTTATGAGACAAGTATTCCAGGCGCCGAGGTGCCAAAGCCGATAATCGTGATTCCAGAACACAGGGTCGATACACCGGGGTTTAACCAGCATATTGCACCAGTCAGACATGCGCCTATTCCCAGGCGTCTGAAATCTTTTGCGAAATTAATGATTTCGAGTTCGTTTTTCCGGGAACATTGTGTAATCGGCGCATGTCCCATGCCGGCGCTCACTTGTCCGGACGCACTTGAACTGTCCGCGGCGCGCGGCCTTCCTTCGAGGCATAGCCATGGCTATGCCTCTCAGTCCAGCCCGGCTTTCAAGCACATCCGTCCTGCGTTAACACTAGACATACTGGTGCAATATGCAGGTTACAGCGACAGCTGAGGCCCCTTCAATAAACTTGTCAGCGCTCCATGCCGGTAATACCAGGCCAACGACACGCGAGGATAGATATTGGCATGCCGGGCGTTTGCCCATGACAAGGTAGATCGAAGGTGATGCATCAAATTAACCCGGCGACAGTTATTGTCGCCGGGTTAATAGTTTACCCACCAGACATTACTTTCGGCAGCCAAAGCACCAGTTGCGGAAAGACTAACAGCAGGATGAGACCGACGAGTTGAATGCCCATGAACTGCATCATGCCCAGGTAGATGTCCTTGAGATCCCAGTTCGGCACGACCCCCTTCAGGAAGTAGGTCGACAAGGCCACCGGTGGCGATAGCCAGGCGGTCTGCAAGTTCACCGCGACCAGAATGCCAAACCAGACCATCAGGTCGTAGCGATCCAGCCCGTGGATGTCCAACACCGCGACTGTCGGCAGCAAAATTGGCACCACGATCAGGACAATAGGCACCCACTCCAGCGGCCATCCCAGCAGGAAGATCAATGCCATGATCAGTATCAGTATCAGGTAGGGCGACATGTCGAGGCCAAGCAGCAGTTCGGTCAGCATCTTGGGCGTACCCAGGGCACTGAACTGGGCGCCGAAGAAATTCGATGCGGCAACCAGGAACATGATCAAGACCGTGATCTCCAGGGCCTTGATCAGGCTGTCGAAGAAACTGGGAAAGCTGAACTTGCGGTAACCGACAGAAAGCAGGATGGCGCCAAACGCGCCCATCGCCGCGGCTTCGGCAGGCGTTGCAAAGCCGAAGAGTATCGACCCCAGGGCAAAAGCAATCAGGATCGTCGGCGGCATGAGACCCTTGAAGAACTCATCCCAGAGCTCCGAAAATCGGAACTCGCTTTCAGCCGCGGCGCTATAAATCGGCCGCGCCAGGTAGGCCAGGAGCACGGTGAATGCAGCGAAGGTTATCGACCAGATCGGCAGGCTACCGTCCTCGCCCACATTCGCAACAATCATATAGAGGTGGAAGACGATCGTGATCGGAAGAACGATCCTGAGCACATTCAAACGACGGTAAGCCGCATAAGCAACTGCACAGGTAATGACCAACACGATCAAGCCGCCAAACGGTATTACACCACCGAAAGCACCGCTCAAGCCAAGTCCAAAGACCCGGCAAACGGTCAAAAC
>JBFGQE010000150.1:0-6661 GCA_041564355.1 Gammaproteobacteria bacterium
CCTAGATCTGCGCGACCAGTTCGTCGAGCACCTTGGCATGCGCCTTGGCATCGACTTCGCGCTTCAGGATCTGCTCGGCACCGGCGAGCGCGATCGACGAGACTTCCTTGCGCAAGTGCTCGCGCGCGGAGGTGATCTGCTGTTCGATATCGGCGCTTGCGGCGGCCTTGATCTTGTCAGCCTCGCCACGAGCGATATCCTTGGCTTCATCAACGATTTCATTGGCGCGCTTTTGCGCCTGGTTGATGATTTCCTGCGCCTGGGTCTTGGCATCGTTAAGACTTTCGGCAACCTTTTCCTGCGCCTCTTCCAGGTCCTGCTTGCCGCGTTCGGCGGCGGCCAGGCCCTCGGAGATCCGCGCGTTGCGTTCTTCCAGCGCAGCCATCAACGGTGGCCATATATATTTCATGCAGAACCAGACAAAGACCACGAAGGTGACCATTTGCCCTATCAGCGTCGCATTGAAATTCATATCGCTTTCCTCGTTTCAGTGAAAACCTGAGGGTTAAACTACCGCGAACATGACATACATCGCGAGGCCCACCGCGATCATCGGTACCGCGTCGACCAGGCCCATGACGATAAAGAACTGGGTGCGCAGCATCGGGATCAGTTCCGGCTGACGCGCGGCACCTTCCAGAAAACGGCCACCGAGTACACCGATACCGACCGCGGCGCCGAGTGCGCCCAGGCCCATCATTAAAGCGCCAGCGATATAAAGCAAAGCTGATTCCATGACTTTCTCCTACCTATATAGAGTGTGTTGAGTTCAAAAAATTAGTGATCTGTCTGCGACGCCATATCCAGGTACACGATGGTCAGCGTCATGAAGATAAACGCCTGCAAGGTGATGATCAGGATGTGGAATATCGCCCAACCCAGTTGCAAGAATCCACCGAAAATGCCCAGCGCCCAGCCACCGCTGTACATCAGGGCAATCAGGATGAATATCATTTCGCCCGCGTACAGGTTGCCGAAAAGACGTAGCGCGAGAGAAACGGGTTTTGCAATCAGCGTGACGCCTTCGAGTACGAGATTGATCGGCATCATAAACTTGGGAAAGGGGTGAAAGGCCAGTTCGGCGAAGAATCCGCCCGGACCTTTCATCTTGATACTGTAGTAAATGACCAGCGCGAATACGGTCAGCGACATGCCGAAGGTAATGTTCGGGTCGGTGGTCGGCACGATCTTGAGGAACTCGACACCCATGAGGCTAGCGAGCCACGGCACCAGGTCGACCGGGACCAGGTCCATCAAGTTCAGCAGGAAAATCCAGACGAAAATGGTCAGCGCCAGCGGCGCGACCAGCGGGTTCTTGCCGGAGAAGGAGCCGCGCACCGAGTCGTCGATAAACTCGATCATCATTTCGACGAAATTCTGCCAGCCGGTCGGCGCGTCGGTCGACGCATGCCGGGCCGCGAGGCGGAACAACCACAGGAAAAACAAACCCAGGCCGATCGAAAATAACATCGAATCAACGTTGAGCGACCAGAATCCCATTTCCTTGATTTCTTCGGCGTTGTGCGCAAACCCCCAGCTGCCGTCGGCCTTCTGGCCGTAGGTCAGGTTGGTCAGGTGGTGCTTGATGTACTCGCCCGAATTCGCGTAGCTGCCAGCCATGTTCGATCAATAACCCTTTATTAAAATCGGAGCAAACCAGCCGGACAGCACGATAAGCCCAAATCCGGCAAATAAAAATACAGGATCCCAGGAATAATCAGTGGTGAAAGCGAGCATCAATACGACTCCCATCATCACCCATTTCCCGATCTCGGATCGATATGCGTAGCCCAAAAACCGCGCCGCATCGTCGTCTTCCCTGACCTTGAGCATCCTCACGCTAAAGTACGTGTTCGATAATAAAACCGCCGCACAACCGACCAGCGCCGATAGCATTACCGATATATCCCAGAGGCCCGCGCCCAAAATGTAAATGCCCCCCAGTATGTACTGAAAAACCAGGGTCTTGATAATCTGATTTTTCATCGCTTTTTCGGGTATTTTTTGCCGACTCCCCTGCCCCAAAAAAGCGGAGGGAGAGTATAACCAAGTTATTCGCGATTAATCAATGACCGGGCCAAACTAATTAGTCGCCGAAGTGTTCGAGGATGCCGTCGAGCTCGGCGCTACTGTGAAAATGGATGATCAACTGCCCCGCACCTTTCTTGCCGGGCTTGATCTTGACCGCCGCGCCGAGCTTTTCGCTGATTTGGTTTTCCAGTCGACGCACGTCCGGGTCGACGGCGCGTGGTTTGCTCACGGTCTTGTTCTGGCTGGCAAGGGTCTTCTTCACCAGCGCCTCGGTCTCGCGCACCGACAATCCGCGGTTTACCACGATTTTCGCAATCTCGACCTGGTCGTGGCGAATCAGCGCGAGCAGCGCGCGCGCATGGCCCATGTTCAACAGCCCGCGATTCACCTGTTCCTTGACCGGGTCGGCCAGGTCGAGCAGGCGCAGGATATTACTCACCGTCGCCCGCGAGCGTCCGACCGATTCGGCAACCTGCTGATGCGTCAGGTCGAATTCCTCGATCAGGCGCAGGAAAGCGCGCGCTTCTTCGAGCGGATTCAGGTCTTCGCGCTGGATGTTTTCGATCAGCGCGATCGCCGCGGCGGACTTCGCATCGAGTTCCCGAATGACCGCGGGGATCTTTTGTAACCCGGCCAGCTGCGCCGCGCGCCAGCGTCGCTCTCCGGCGACGAGCTCGAAATGGTTGCCCTCGGGACGCACCACGATCGGCTGCACGATGCCCTGAGAGCGAATCGAGTCGGCCAGTTCCTGCAACGCCTGTTGGTCGAAATGCTGGCGCGGCTGGAACTTGCCGCGCTGGATACGATCGAGGTCGATCTCGGTCAGGCCGTCCGTGGAGGTCTCCGTCCCGGCCCGCGCGGCGTCGTCGATGTTGCCGATCAACGAGCCCAGCCCTCTGCCTAGTCGCTTCTTTTTCATGGTCATTATTGATTCACGTAATGATTTTGCTTGGCATCGCGGCGCAACAGCTCGCCGGCCAACGCGAGGTAAGCCATCGAGCCGCGCGAAGACTTGTTGTAATCGAGAATCGACAGGCCGTGGCTGGGCGCCTCGGCCAGCGCGACATTCCGCGGGATTACGGTGCGATAGACGCGATCGCCGAAATGCTCGACCAGTTCCGAGGATACGTCGTTGGACAGGTTGTTGCGCGGATCGTACATCGTGCGCAGCAAACCCTCGACACGAATATCCGGATTGACGCTGACGCGAATCTGCTCGATGGTGTCGAGCAACGACGACAAACCCTCGAGCGCGAAGTACTCGCACTGCATCGGGATCACGACGCCATTCGCCGCGACCAGCGCGTTGACCGTCAGCATGTTCAGCGCCGGGGGGCAATCGATCAGTATGTAGTCATACTGGTCATGCAGGCTCTCCAGCGCGAGCGCAAGCTGCTTTTCACGCCCGATGCGATTCATCAGCTGCACCTCTGCCGCGGTCAGGTCCGCGTTGGCCGGCAGCACGTCGTAGCCAGCCGCCTCGGCACGCTGGATCGCCTGTGCCGCGGTGGCATCACCGAGCAGCACATCGCAGACGGTCCAACGCAGCGTGTGCTTGTCGATGCCGCTACCCATGGTTGCGTTGCCCTGCGGATCCATGTCGATCAACAGCACCCGTCGCCGGGTGGCAGCCAGCGCCGCGGCCAGGTTGACCGTGGTCGTGGTCTTGCCGACACCACCTTTCTGATTGGCAATGGTGATAATCTTGGTCATAGGGCTTTAATGCTTACCAGGCAGCGCGGCTCGTCGATCCCGGGCACCTGCAGGCTTTGCTCCTCGAATTCGAAGCGGCTCGAATCCAGCTTCAGTTTCTCCTCCGCCTTGAGCACCGTTTTCATCGTCAACAGACGCGTGTTCGCGGTCATCAAGTGGGCCACGCTGTCGCAAAAATCAGCCAGCGACGCATAAGCCCGGCTGACGATATAGTCCAGCGAATCCGGCGCATGATAGTCCTGAACCCGTGCCTGCACAACTTGGACATTGCGAATTCCGCAATGCGCAACGGCCTGCTGGATGAAGCGCGTCTTTTTCGAATTGCTGTCGAGCAGAATCCAGATACTGTCCGGCATCGCGAGCGCGAGCGGGATACCGGGGAGACCCGCGCCGCTGCCGACATCCAGCGCCTTGTTGCATCCAACCAGCGAGGGCATTATCGACAGGCTATCCAGCAGGTGGTAGTAGAGCATTTTCTCGACGCCGCGTATCGAGGTCAGGTTGTAACTCCGGTTCCACTTCTGCAGCAAATATAAATACTCGAGCAACTGGTCGAATTGCGACTGCTGCAGGTCGAGCCCCAGCGCCATGGCACCAGCGCGGAGTTCGCCGGGCAGGTTCATCTCACGCGGTCTTGCGTACCGGGTGCCGATTCCTTTTCAAATGCACCAGCAGCAATGAAATCGCGGCCGGCGTGACCCCGGAAATCCGGCTTGCCTGGCCAATCGTCGCCGGTCGATGTTGCGCCAGCTTCTGGCTGACCTCGTTGGACAGGCCGCGAATCGCGCCGTAGTCGATCGAGTCGGGCAGCACGGTCTCTTCGTGACGGCTGGCCTTGTCGATTTCCTGCTGCTGACGGGCGAGATAGCCCGAGTACTTGACGTTGACCTCGGCCTGTTCGCGCACGCTGGCCGGCCATTCTTCGGCGGTGTCCAGTAACGGCAACAGGTCATCGATTCCGATCTCGGGCCGTCTCAGGATTTCGCTGAAGCGGTACTCACGGCTCAACGGCTTTTGCAGCAGCGCCTCGAGCGATGCGGCGCCCGGCGTCTGCGGGCGCAGCCAATGCCCGGCAAGGGCCTGGTTCAGGCGCTCGAGACGCTCGCGGTAGTCTTCGAAGGCGCGCCAGCGCACATCGTCTACCAGACCAAGTTTGCGGCCGCGTTCGGTCAGGCGCAGGTCGGCATTGTCTTCACGCAACATCAGGCGGTACTCGGCGCGCGAGGTAAACATGCGGTAGGGTTCCGCGGTGCCGCGCGTGATCAGATCGTCGACGAGCACGCCGAGGTAAGCCTCGGAGCGTTTCGGTGCAAGCTCGGGCTTGCCCTGCAACCGCGCGGCGGCATTCGCACCGGCAAGGAGTCCCTGCGCGGCGGCTTCCTCGTAACCGGTGGTACCGTTGATCTGGCCGGCGAAGTAAAGCCCTTCGATAAAGCGGGTTTCCAGCGTCGGGCGCAGATCGCGCGGATCGAAAAAGTCGTACTCGATCGCATAGCCGGGCCGCGTGATCAGCGCCTGTTCGAAGCCGACCATGCTGTTGACCACCTGTTGCTGCACGTCGAAAGGCAGGCTCGTCGAGATGCCGTTGGGATAGACTTCGCCAAGCTTCAGGCCTTCCGGTTCAACGAAGATCTGGTGCGACGACTTGTCGCTGAAGCGCACGACCTTGTCCTCGATCGACGGGCAGTAGCGCGGCCCGACGCCCTCGATTTCGCCGCTGAACAGCGGTGAACGATGCAGGCTCGCGCGAATGATATCGTGCGTCTTTTCGTTGGTATGGGTAATGTGGCAGCACACCTGCCGGGGATGCATGTTGACGCTGCCGAGCGTGGAAAACACCGGCAGCGGATCGTCGCCGGGCTGTTCCTCGAGGCGCGAAAAATCGATCGTGTTGCGATCGAGCCGCGGCGGCGTGCCAGTTTTCAGGCGATCGACGCGGAACGGGCGCTCGCGCAGGCGCGCGGCGAGCCGGTTCGACGGCGGGTCGCCGGCGCGGCCGCCCTCGTGGTTGGCATCGCCGATATGAATCTTGCCGCCGAGAAAGGTGCCGACGGTCAAAACCACCTTGGGCGCGTAAAATTTGAGCCCCATCTCGGTGACGACACCCTCGATCTCGCTGCCGTTTTCGATCAGGTCGACCACCGGCTGCTGGAAAATCGACAGGCCGGGCTGGTTTTCGAGCTTTTCGCGAATCGCCATGCGGTACAGCTGGCGGTCGGCCTGCGCCCGCGTCGCGCGCACGGCCGGGCCTTTGCGCCGGTTGAGAATGCGAAACTGAATGCCGGCCTTGTCCGCGGCGAGTGCCATCTCGCCGCCGAGCGCGTCGATTTCCTTGACCAGGTGGCCCTTGCCGATGCCACCGATCGCCGGGTTACAGGACATTTGCCCGAGGGTTTCGATGCTGTGCGTCAACAGCAGCGTGTCGACGCCCATGCGCGCGGCCGCAAGCGCGGCCTCGGTACCCGCATGCCCGCCGCCGACCACGATCACATCGAAACGCCTGTTGAAGTTCATTGCGCCAGTTTAACTGAAAAGGGCGCGCATTCTAGCGCATTAATGCCGCTTTTCAAAACCGGATTTGCATGGAAATCAAGGGTTTGGAGGGCCTTTCAGCGCAATTTCTGACCGGGTCGAGGGCGTGACTCAAACGGCGGGTCCGGGCGAATCTTTCCTGGCGATGGTCGTGGCCAGCGAGATCATCGACGCGAGGTCGGTCAGGTTGGAAGGAACCACCAGCGTATTGCCCTCTTTTGCGAGGTTGCCGAACTGCTGCACGTAAGCCTCGGCGACACGCAGCTGCATCGCCTGTTCACCGCCAGCAACGGTGAGCGATTCGGCGACCCGGCGCAAGCCTTCCGCGGTCGCCGTCGCCACCGCCAGAATCGCCTGCGCCTCACCCTCGGCCTCGTTGATCTGC
>JBFGQE010000151.1:0-6652 GCA_041564355.1 Gammaproteobacteria bacterium
CCCCAGACCTGAACTCGCCCCCGAAGACGATCTTAACCTTCCGAGCCAGATCGACATCGATGCAGCCATCGCGCCGTTTTTGCGACGCCGCGACCAGTCCCCAATCGTCCGCCCCTCCCGCGCCGAGGACGTCAGCGCGCTGATCGACACCTCGACTCCGCAGGGCGGTGAATCACTCCAACAACTGGTCGAGCAAATCTCCCAGGCGACCGACGCCTACCCTCGGCGCAACACCCACCCGGGCTTTTTCGGCTGGATTGCGCCTTCAGGTTTGCCCAGCGACCCGCTCGCCCATGCCGTGGTCACCGCTCTGAACGAGAACGTCGGCGGTTACTGGTCATCGCCCGTCGGCACGACCATCGAGCGCACCGTGGTCGGCTGGATGGCGGACCTGGTCGGCTACCCGGCGAACAGCGAGGGCGTCATCCTGAGCGGCGGCTCGATGGCCAATCTCTGCGCACTGGCGTCAGCGCTGGCGCGGCGCTTCGGCCCCGATTACCGACGATACGGATTAGCCACGTACAGTCAGCCCGACAAACCGGTGGTTATCTGTTCCGCGGAAACCCATTTCTCGGTGCGGCGCGCCGCGGTCATGCTCGGCATCGGCAGCGAGCAGGTCATCTCCGTCGAGACCGACGAATGCCTGCGTATGCGCATCGACAAACTCGAAGAGGCGCTCGACGCGCAGGCCAACGTGGTCAGCGTGATTGCAACCGCCGGCACGACGAACACCGGCGCGATCGATCCGCTCGAGCAAATCGCCGCGTTGTGTCGCGCGCGAGATATCTGGATGCACGTCGACGCGGCTTACGGCGGCGGCGGAATTCTGTCCGAGAACCTGCGCCCCCGCTATCGCGGTATCGAAATGGCCGACTCGGTGATCATGGATTTACACAAGTGGTTCTACCAGTCGCTGGACGGCAGCCTGTTGCTGTTGCGCGATGCGCAAGCGGCGCGCAGCCTTTTCTTCGACAGCTCCGACTACCTGCGCTCGAGCGACACGCCGTCGCCCGAAGACTACATGTTTTTCCACATTGCGCCCGAACTGTCGCGTCGTTCGCGGGCGTTGCCATTTTACATCGCGCTGCGCCACTACGGCATCGAAAGGCTCGGTCGCAACGTACTGCACAACGTGCAGTGCGCCGAGTATCTCGCCGAACGGGTGCGCGGCGAGGAAGATCTCGAACTGGTCGTGGCGCCGCAGCTGTCGATCCTGTGCTTCCGTTTTCGACCAGCGCAACTCGACGACGAGCGGGTCGACCGGCTCAACCGCGATATTCGCGACCAGGTGCAACTCGAGGGCGATTACCTGATGTCCGCCACCAGCGTCAACGGTCGACCGGTATTGAGAGTCTGCATAATCAACCACGCGACCCGCGCCGAGCACATCGAGGGCCTGCTCGCCAGCGTGCTGCGCATCGGACGCGACGCCGTTGCGTCGGGGCTGCCGAAAATTTGAGCTTTCCCTGGGAACCCCATTTTGCAAAATCACGGGGCGGCGGCTTAACCCGCTTTGCACGCCGGGAGATGGCGCCGGCTCCGCGACTTGTTTTACACTGCCGATTGACTGAGTAGGAACTGTTAGATCCCGCTGCCATTCGCCGACAGCCGGAGATCGGTAATCCATGAAAATAAGCCTGTTCGACCATCCCAGTGGCGACCGCCCGCTGGCCGCGTTAAGCCTACTGTTGTATGGCGTGTTCGCCCTTGCGTTACAGGATTCGCTGGTCAAACTGATGTCCGGCGACACCTCTTTCTGGCAATTTCAGACGCTGCGCTCCGCCGGCAATCTGGGATTCATCGTCATTATCGGGCTCGTTACCGGCAGCATCGGACTGATCGCGCCGAAGAACTGGCGCCCGGTGTACCTGCGCGCGGGACTGTTGACGATTTGCATGTTTTTCTTTTTTGCCGGGGCGCCCTATTTATCGGTGGCCCAGATGGCGGCCGGGTTGTACACCTACCCGCTGTTCGTGTCGCTGCTCGCGGGCCCGGTGCTCGGCGAAACGGTCGGACCCTGGCGAGTCGGCGCGCTGCTGCTCGGCGCAACCGGTGCGGCCTGCCTGCTCAGCCCGTGGAAAGCCGACTTTACCGCGATACAAATCCTTCCCATCGTGGCCGGATTCTTCTACGCGACGAATATCCTGACCCTGCGCCGCGCCTGTCGCAACGAAAGCCCGCTGGCGCTCGCCTTCGCGGTCGGTATCGCGTTCCTCGTTTCCGGCATGGCCGGCATTGCGCTGCTGTCATGGTTCCCGCTTTCTGCGGAGCTGCGCGAGACGATGCCCTTCGTCGCGATCGGCTGGCCCGACCTGACTCTGCTGGTTGCGGCCTTTGCGCTGTTTGCGTCGGTGCTGAACCTGAGTGGCAATATCTGCATGAGCAGGGCTTACCAGACCGCGGACGCGAGCTGGCTCGCGCCGATGGATTTCAGTTACCTGGTATTCGCGGCACTGTGGAGCCGGATTATTTTCGAACAATGGCCGACCCCGCAAGCCTTCCTCGGCATGTCCCTGATCGGCACGGCCGGCGTGATTACGGCCTGGCGCGAACGCGTCGCGGCGCGCGGGCGACAATCCTGAGGATATTGCTGCCGCCTACTCGTGACCCGAAAGGCTGCGCAGGTAGATCACGAGCTGCCAGATCTCCTCGTCGGTGAAATACCCGAACGGGGGCATCGCGGTGCCCGGCGAACCGTTCTGGATAATCCAGTACAGCTGTCCGTCCGGGATGCCCTGGATGGTCTCGGCGCAGGCGAAGTTGCGCGGACGCGGATCGAACTGCCCGGCCAATTGGCCGCGGCCGTCGCCCTTGTCGCCGTGACAGGCGGCACAGGCCGGATTCGACACGTCTTCGTACAATTCCTTGCCGGCGCGTCGATTGCCCCGATTCGCATCGAGCGGATTGGAGCGCGCGTAGAGTTCCGCGGGGGCCTTGCCGGTAAAGCGCGGTTGCGGGCAATCGTTGGCATCCGTAGTATCGTGACCCGCGAACGCGGGCGACACCAGTAGCATGCCGCAAAACCCGACAACCAGCATTTTGCCGAGGCGAACAAACGGGTAATGTGGATTCATGCGCATATTTACTCCCGGGTTTCAAAGCTGGCTTTCAGAGTATCGAGTTTGCTCCTTCCGCCGTTGATTTGCGTCATGCATTATTCTATTAACTAGTTACCTTATCTGATCCACGGGCGACCGAGCAACGTAACAAGTTCATGTTTTGCAAGCAAAGTAACGCTTATCCTGCTGTCGATCGCGGACACGCCCTTCTGCGATCAACACTGGTGGCATTGGTCGCGATCGCCGTCAGCGGCTGCTATACGCACCTGCGCGGCGAGCAGAGCGCGCAGACACGGCTGGAAACCTATCCGCCCGCCGAACCCATCGAAGACATCACCTATACCCCGCCGGATTGGGCGCAATCCCTGCAGGCCGATCTTTACCTGCCGCAGAAAAGCGGCCCGCACCCGGTGGTGTTGATGGTTCATGGCGGCGGCTGGGCCAATCGCAGCCGTAACGATATGGACGACATCAGCGAGAAGCTTGCACGCCACGGGTTCGCGGTGCTGAACGTCGATTACCGCTTTGCGCCCCGCTACATTTATCCCGCACAACTGCACGACCTGCAGCAGGCGCTGCGCTGGCTGGACGAGAACGGCGCGCGCTATAACCTCGATATCTCCCGGGTCAACACCTGGGGCTTTTCTTCCGGCGCGCATCTTGCGGCCCTGGTCGCCGCGGTCGAGGCGCGTAACGGTCCGCCCGTACGCGCCGTGGTGGCCGGGGGCATCCCGTCCGACCTGCGCAAGTACAGCAACAGTCCGCTGGTCGAGCGGTTCATGGGTGGCAGGCGAGATGACATGCCGCAGCGCTATGCGGAAGCATCACCCGTCTACCACGTCTCCGCCGACGATCCACCGGTATTCCTGTATCACGGCGAGCTCGATATGCTGGTCACCGACGACCAGGCCATTGACTACCACGCGGCGCTGCGCAGTGCCGGCGTGGACAGCGAACTTTACCTGCATCGCTGGCTGGGACATGCCAGCCTGTTCCTGCTCGGCGGCGACGCCGAAGACAAGGCAATCCAGTTCCTCAACCGGCACAACGCGCGACGACAGGTCTACGCGAAGACCGAGTCGAAGCGCACTGATATAACGACGTCGGGCAATCCCGACCTTTAACCTGAACCGCGGATTTCCTGGCGGCGCAGATAGTCGACGACCTCGTGCGCCTGCACCTCGGCGTTGCGCACCAGATCGTCGAAATGCCGCGCAAGGATGCGCACGTACTCGGTGGTATTGAAGGCAAAGTACATCTGGCCGACATACACCGCGGCGCGCCGTGCGCCGAAAATCGTATACGGGACCGAGTACAGATTGCGCTCGTTGTAGAGGTAAAGGCGTACGCTCGGGTAAAGCTCGTCGAGCGTCGACGCCATGCGGTCGACCTGCTCCCGGCGCGCGCCTTGTTGCAGCGACTGCCAGATGCCCTCGCCGCGACAGAATACCTGCAGGTTTTGCACCGACATGCAGATCTCGAGATCGTTGTCGGGCCCGCGCGAAAAGTCGAGATGATGACGCGCCTGCTCCTTGGCCTTGCTCACCGGGCGCTCCTGCACCTGCGCATACTCGTATTCGATCACGCGGTCGGTCTTGACGATGTCCGGCAGCCCGACGGGTACGTAACGAATCTTCATGCCCTCGGCCTCTTCGTACCAGCGCTTCAGGTTATCGTCGGCCGGGCTCGGTTCATGCGGCGCGACTTCGAACGACTGGCGCAGTATTTCGGCGCCATGGCGGCTATCCTGGCTCAAGCCCAGCAGCCAGTCCACGCTGACCTGCAAAGCGATGGCCAGCGCGGCAATCGTGTCGGCGCGCGGTATACGCAGATTGTCCTGCGCGAGCAGTTGCGACAGCGTGGATCGATCGACGCCAGTCTGGCGCGACAGTTCGGACTGGTTCAGCGCACGGGCCTGCATCGATTCGAGCAGTCGCTTGCGGAAAATGGTGACGAGTTCCTGCTTTTTCATCGGATTCACGCAACAGTTTGTTTACTTTTTACTACATATTTTATGTTTAATAAACAATATTTCTTTTATGCTTCTTATAAAAACATCGACAAAACAACCGCCCCGGCCTAGTTTAACAATCCCGCAGTATTAATAGGTGTTTATGCGTTTATGAGTTCAACCGCTGCGCCCGACACGCAATTCAAGTCGGCGACGATCGAATGGCCCACGTGGATTATGCTGGCCACGGTTTATTGCAGCTGGATTTTACTCACGCTTTACTGGCAATCGATTCCCGGCTGGCTGCTGTGGCTGATCGGCGGTTACACGGTTACGTTGCACAGTTCGCTCCAGCACGAGGCCATCCACGGCCACCCCACGAAGAACCCGCGGGTCAACCTGGCGCTGGTCTGGCCACCGCTGATGCTGTGGTTACCGCTGGAGCTCTACTACGAGAATCACTTGCGTCACCATCGCACGGAACTGGCCGATCCCGCGCTCGATCCCGAATCTTTCTATGTGCCGGCAGAACGCTGGCAAGCGCTGCCGCGCTGGCGACAGCGTCTATTACTGTTCAACAACACTTACGCGGGACGCATGTTGATCGGTCCGTGGCTCGCCTTTGGCCAGCTTTGCCGGCGCGAGTGGGGCCGCGTGCGCGACGGCGACCGCGAGCATATCGCGATACTGGCAAGACACCTGCTCAGTTGTGCCGCGGTGCTTTACTGGGTGCTCGCGGTCTGCGAGATGCCGTTTTACGTGTACCTGCTGGCCTTCGTCTGGCCCGGTAGCAGCATGATGATGACGCGCTCGTTCCTCGAACACCGTTTCAGCACTGACCCCGGGCGACGCACCGTGGTGGTCGAGGGCTGCCCGCTGACGCGCCTGCTGTTTCTGAACAACAACCTTCACTGGGTGCATCACAGCTACCCCGGCGTCGCCTGGTACCGCCTGCCCGCGCTGTACCGGCGCGAGCGCGTCAACGCGCTGCAGCAGAACGGCGATTACCGGTACCCCGGATACTGGACGATCGCCCGGCGTTACCTGTTCAAACCCTGGACTCACCCGGCCTGGCCGGCGCCTGAATCGCCGGCCTGATCTGCTCGCGTCGAGACAAACCCGATCAGCCGCCGGCGCCGCAGCAGCGTTTGAACTTGCGACCGCTGCCACAGGGGCAGGTTTCGTTTCGCCCCGGCTTCCAGGCGTCGAATCTCGCCGCTAACCCGCTGCCCCTGGTGTAATACCAGCGCCCCTGCTCGCGAACGAATTCACTGCGCTCGTGCACCGCGTCGACCGTGCCCGCGGCCAGCAGCCGCGCCTCGAACTCGACGGTGGCACGGTCCTCACCCAGATCACTGGCGATCACTTCGAGCCCGAGCCAGCGAATCGATGGATCCACCAGCGGACCGTCGGAACGGTGATCGGGGTGCCAGCTGGCGCTCAACCACTCCTCGTTCTGCAGCACGAAGGCGCTGTAGCGCGAGCGCATCAACTGCTCCGCGTTTTCCGCCGGCCGTTCCTGTGATATAAATGGACCGCAACACTGGTCGTAGTCGCGGCCGGATTGACAAGGACAGTTCATACGCAACCCGAAAAGGACGATCATAACACCATGTCTGAAGCACTCGATATTTTGCGAAGC
>JBFGQE010000152.1:0-6642 GCA_041564355.1 Gammaproteobacteria bacterium
ACGCGCGAGACTGACTGCTCCGGGAAGTCGCCCTCGTCGGCGCTGCGGCTACTTTGTACCTCGCGCTCCTTGACGTCGATGACGATCAGCGTGGTGTTATCCTGGTTGATCTTGTTCGCGTCCTCGACCGCCTTGAGCAACGCGTAGACGCATTCCTTGGCGGTAGCGGACCAGGACGAATACTGGATAATCGCGCCGGCACCGAGCGTGTCGAGACCGTCGCTGGCGACGATTACACGGTCACCGGGCTTGACCTTCACCGGCGATTCGGAGACGTCGATGCTGCTGATCTCTTCACCGGTCATCGCGCTCATCAACATGTTGCGCGACATGCCGGCCTGCTCGTCGATCTCCATGCCCTGCTCTTTCATCATGTCGAGGTAGGCGCCGTAGCTGTGATCGGCGTTTTGCTTGATCAGTTCGCGGTCGCGAATCAGGTAGAGATGACTGTCGCCGACGCTGACCCAGTAGAGCTTGTCGTTCTGCAGGTAGGCGGAAACCATCGTGCAGCCCATGCCCCGCAGGGCCGGGGTTTCCTTGACCGACGCGCGGATCTGGTCGTTGGAGCGATTCAGCGCCTCGGTCAGAACCTCGGCGATGTCGCTGGTCGGAAAGTGACCCTGGAAAGTCTTGTTGAAAGTCGCCACCACCATGTTGCTGGCAACGTTACCCGCAGCGTGACCACCCATGCCGTCGGCCATGATAATCAGCGAGCACAGTTCACCGTCATCGGTCTCGCCGAGTTGATTGACCATGTACGCGTCTTCCTGGTAGTCGCGCGCACCATCAATCTGATCGCTGGCAATGTCGAATTCGACTTTCATTGGGTGGATAAAGCCCCGCAGTTAATGCTGTAAGAAACTATAGCAGTATAGTTAAATTTAATTCTAGTTAATCGACTATAAGCCCATAAAATTACTGTGAAAAATTAAAACGAAACATGCGCTCGGCCTGGGTCGATTGAAAAAGGCCGATAGTCTGTTTGCTTGAATAATCGTAGCGGCAAATAGAGGTTCTCGTTTATCTCGGACCAGGATTTCCATTCCCAGCCAAGGCAGGCACCGGTCTCCCTCAAGACCAATTGACCCGGTTGTTCGCATTCTGCCTCAAAATAGAGCGAGATTGAATGCCCGCCCTGGGAAAAAACATTGCTGCTCAGGCCGACGAGGATCGGATCGCGCAGCTCGAGCCCGGTTTCCTCCAGAACTTCGCGGCGTGCCGCCTGCAAGGGCGATTCGCCGGGCTCTATCCAGCCCCCCGGCAGCTGCCATTCGAAGTCCGACAATCCACCCGCGCGTTTGCCAAACAGCACCCTTTTTTCATCCGTTACGACAACGGCGACGCCGCAGGCCACGCTTCCCCCGCTCGAATTGATAAGCCCTCCCGTCTCCTCGCCAGGTTTTTGAACTCTATGGTATATTGCCGGTCTATCGTGAAGCAATTACCCGGACCGCAGCGATGAGAGACCCCTGGCCCCTTTTGAAAACGACGGACTTTCCGCCGATCACCCGCAATGAGCTGGAAATCCTGCAGGTGAACCTGGGCTACCTGTGCAACCAGTCCTGCCTGCATTGTCACGTTGCGGCGGGTCCGACACGCAAGGAATTGATGCAGGAAAATAATATCGGCTATATCCTGCGCATTCTCGAAGAAACCGGCGTGCACACGCTGGACCTGACCGGCGGCGCGCCGGAAATGAATCCCCTGTTTCGTGATCTGGTGATCGCCGCGCGCGAGCTCGACGTCAGGATCATCGATCGCTGCAATCTGACGATACTGCTCGAGCCAGGATATGAAGACCTCGCCGAGTTTCTTCGCGCGCACGAGGTACAGATCGTCGCGTCGCTGCCCTGTTATCTCGAAGACAATGTCGATGGCCAGCGTGGCAAGGGCGTCTACCAGAAAAGCATCCAGGCCCTGCGCGAACTGAATCGGCTCGGCTACGGCGACGAGAACGGCCCGTTGACTCTGACCCTGGTTTACAACCCGGTCGGGCCTTATCTGCCGCCACCTCAGCAATCCCTGGAACAGGATTACAAGGCCTTCCTGGCGGAGCATTTCGGTATTCGTTTCAACCAGTTGTTCACGATCACGAACATGCCGATCGCGCGCTTCGGCAGCACGCTGATCTCGAAGGGCGAGTTCGAAAGTTACATGAACCTGCTGAAGAGTTCGTTCAGCGCGGCCAACCTCGACGGCCTGATGTGCCTGAACCAGTTAAGTATCGACTGGCAGGGTTACGTCTACGACTGCGACTTCAACCAGATGCTGAACATGAATATCAGGCATCCCGGCAAGCCCGACAAGCTGCACATCCGCGACCTGCTCGAGTCTCGCCTGGAGGATATCCCGGTGCGCATCGCCGACCACTGCTACGGCTGCACCGCGGGCCAGGGCAGCAGCTGTGGCGGGGCCCTTGCCTGAATCAATCCAGCTCAGCATCGTCATCCCGGTGCTGAATGAAGCGGAAACCCTGGATACCTGCCTGACTCGCCTGGTGGCGCACCCGGTAAACCGGAACCGTTGCGAAATCATCGTTTGTGATGGCGGCAGTCACGACGCGACCGTCGCCATCGCCGCGGGCCGTCCCTGCCGGGTGATTCGTTGCCCGCCTGGTCGCGCTGTGCAAATGAATGCCGGCAGCGAAGCGGCCCGCGGTGAATACCTGCTGTTCCTGCACGCCGACAGCGTTCTGCCGCCGGACTTTTCTCTCGCCGATATCGCGCCGGCGAGCTGGGGTTTTTTCCGGCTGCGCCTCGACGATCACGGGCTGGTTTATCGCGTCATCGAAACCGCGATCAATCTGCGCACGCGTTTCACCCGCGTTGCCGGAGGCGACCAGGGCCTGTATTTCAAGCGTGACTTCTTTGTCTCGCTCGGCGGGTTTCCGCGCATCCCGTTAATGGAAGACATCGCGATTTGCAAACTCGCGCGTCGCATCAGGAAACCCGCAATCATCCGCCCGGCATTGACCAGTTCGACCCGGCGCTGGCGCGAGCACGGCGTCGTTTCGACCGTGTTGCTGATGTGGTGGCTGCGTTTCGCCTACTGGCTCGGCGCCGATCCCAGGCGACTGCATCGGATCTACTACCCGGGACGAAGCGGTCCCTGCAATGATTAGCCTGGGCATCTTTGCAAAACCGCCCCAACCCGGTCGGGTGAAAACGCGTCTGGCTGCGGAAATCGGCGCGGAGCGGTCGGCGCAGGTCTACCGCTACTGTCTCGAGCACACGCTTGCCGTGGCGCAGGCCTGCGGACTCGATTACCAGGTTTTTCTGAGCGATAACAGCGATGACGACCTGTTCCTGGAAGAATCCTTTTCCCTGCAGCGCGGGCGAGACCTCGGCGAACGAATGTACAACGCTTTGCGCCTGATGCTCGGCGACGACAGTGACGGTGCCATCCTCGTCGGCTCCGACTGCCTCGACCTGAGGCCGCGGCATCTGCTCGACGCGGCGCGCGCGCTGGCAAGCCATGAACTGGTCTTAGTGCCGGCGGTGGATGGCGGCTTTGCCCTGCTCGGCTGTCGCGAACTGGACCCCGAACTGTTCCGCGGCGTCCGCTGGAGCACGGCCGGCGTGCTGGATCAAACCCTGCACAATGCGAAATCACTGGAATACCGCTACAGCCTGCTTGAAACACTGCGAGATATTGATACGCTGCAGGACCTCGAGCATTATCCGCAGCTGGTCCGCATGATTACATCTAGTTGATGCTCTACTCGCTGGTCAAGCCCCTGCTTTTCTCGGTCGATCCCGAACTGGCGCACGATGTCAGCCTCGAAATGTTGCAGCAGTTTCATCGCCTGCTGCCGGCAACCCGCATCGACAGCCCGCGCCGGGTCATGGGCCTCGATTTTCCCAACCCGGTCGGACTTGCCGCGGGCCTGGATAAAAATGGTGACTACCTGGACGGCCTGTCGCGACTGGGTTTCGGCTTCATCGAGGTCGGCAGCGTCACGCCGCGCGCGCAACCCGGCAATCCACAGCCACGGATTTTTCGCCTGAACCGATATCGGAGCCTGATCAACCGCATGGGCTTCAACAATCGTGGCGTCGATTACCTGGTCGGGCGCGTGGCCGATCGCCCGCGCGACTTCATACTTGGAATCAATATCGGCAAGAATCTCGATACCCCGGTGGCGCAGGCGCTGGACGATTACCGTCTTGGCCTGGCCGGCGTCTACGCACACGCCGACTACGTCGCGATTAATATCTCGTCGCCGAATACTCCCGGCTTGCGCGATTTGCAGAACGAGGAAGCGCTCGGACAACTGCTTGCCGGAATCGACGACGAGCGCAGCAGGCTCGAGCAGGAATACGGCTACCGGCGCCCGCTGGCGCTCAAGCTGGCGCCGGACCTGGACGACCGGGCGATACCGGCAATCTCGGACCTGCTGCGCGAATACGCTATCGACGGGCTGATCGCGACCAACACGACGCTCGCGCGCGACGCGGTGGCGGGGCACCGGCACGCCGCGCAGAACGGAGGCCTGAGCGGTCGCGTATTACAGGCGCGATCGCGCGACCTGCTCGCCGCGTTCCACGCTGAACTGGGTGACGAGATTCCGATCATTTCGGTCGGCGGGATCGATTCGGTAGCCGAGGCGGAGCGGCGATTCGAGCTTGGAGCCAGCCTGATCCAGCTTTACACTGGTCTGATATTCGAAGGTCCGGGGCTGGTAAGGTCGATCGGCCGAGCGCTCGCGGACCGCGCGAACAAGGCGGAGACTTAACGGGCCATGGATACGATGGTGTCGCTCAAGGATGCACGGGATTACCTGCTCAATCTTCCGGTGCAGCTGGATGAGTATCTCGATGACGATTATCGTCGCGGGCTGTCCACGCTGCTAGGCAAGTTCGAGGAATTTTTCAACATCGTCGCCAGCGTCAACCTGAGGGCGAACGAAAACCGCATGATCGAGCCCGAGGAGGCGACCGAGATCAGTGATTACGGATTCGTCCTGCTGCTCAAGCTGGTCGACCTGATGGAACGCCTCGATCTGCCGCACAAGCGCCGCGAGATCGAGCAGATCTCGCTGGTCATTGCGCGCTGGACCATCAGTTACAACGGTACGATCAACTATCTCGAGCCGGTGGTCAACGCGATCGCGCAGCTGGCCAACCTGTTGCAGGACAAGGAATCCCTGCTGGCGCTGTCCGAGCTGATCGCCGAGATCGTCGATCATTGTTCGATCGAGCTGAAAAAAGACGAGGACGACGAGGAGGCGATGCGTCCCTGGCGGCTACTGCATGTCAACCGGGGGATCGTCGCGACGCGCACGCACGATCTCGACGTCATGCGCAAGGCCTTCGACGAGTTCCTGATCTACCTGCCGCAGGAAGCACAGGGGTTTTTCGCCGAGGGGATGAAGGAAATGGATGCGCTCGATTACCCGCCACACGTGCGCAAGGTCATGGAGTTCTACTTTCAGCAAAATCCGTCCGTGCGGGTCCACTAGGCCGCGCGACGGAAACGCTCAACCAGTCTCGAGACTGACCAGGTAACCGCCGTACTTGCGCAGGTTGATGACGCCGCCATCGAGGATCAGGTATTGACCCTTGATCGCCTCGAGTTCCCCCTCGACCACCGGCGTCTTTTCGAGATTGAAACTAACGACTTTCTGCGGAAAACGCAGCGCCGGGTAATCGAGTTCAATGGTCGCGCCCGGGTCCGCTATCACCTGCATGCCGGCGCGTACCTCGTCATCGAGTTCCGCTTCGACCTGTGGCCAGCAGGATTCGAAAATGGCGTGCAAATCGATTTCATCGACCTCGTGCTTGAGCATGCTGCGCCAGTTGGTGCGATCGCTGACGTGGCTTTTAAAGCCGTGCTCGATCAGGCCCGCATGGTAACGCTGCGCGACGCGCAGGACCGGCAAGGCCTGGCTGGCACCCTGATCGATCCAGCGGGTCGGAATCTGCGTCTCGCGCGTGATGCCGATTTTTACCGACGAGGTGTTCGCCAGGTAAACGATGTGCGGCCGCATGCAGTGCTGCATTGCCCAGTCCGGTTCGCGGCAGGTGCCGAGGTGGAAGTGACATTGTTCCGGTGACATGATGCAGCGATCGCATTGCGCCAGATCGCGGAAGCAGGGATAGCAAAAGCCCTGGTTGAAACTCTTGCTGGTCAGTCGACCGCAGTGAATACACTCGATCTGTTGCAGGTACTCGAGCCGGACCGGCTTCCCCAGGAAATCGTTCAGCACAATCGACTGGCCACCGAGTTCCAGGCGGTAGGTGATCGGGGCGGTCGCCTCGCTCGCCATCTTTTGCAGGTTGCCCTGGAGTTTCACTTATCGATCGAGGCGGAAAACCGCCTCGTCCAGCGCGGTCAAGCCCGCCTTGCGCCAACGCGCTTGATCGTCGATGACGCTGTTTCGCTCGAGCAGTTCGATCTTGAATGCGTCACCGTAATATTCACGTACCTCGTCTTCGGCAACCGCAAACGGAGGCCCGCGCATTTCGCTCTGGTCATACTCCAGCGTAATCAACAGCATGTTGCTCACGGTGGGAACGATCGACAGCATGTGTTCGTAATACCCCGGTCGCTGTTGCGGCGACATCGCGATCAACGCGGCACGATCGTAGACCAGCGAGCAGGCGAGGAGATCGTCGTTGCGCAAGTCGAAGAAATCGCCCT
>JBFGQE010000153.1:0-6611 GCA_041564355.1 Gammaproteobacteria bacterium
ACTCCCAGCCGAGCTCGTTGGTGTAGCCGGTGCGCGTGACCACGACCTCCTGGCCACCGAAGCGAACCCGCGCGAGGCCGAAATAACCGAATGGATCCGGCATGCCGTCGTCGCTGGCGGCTTCGAGAACCTGCAGCGCTTTTGGCCCCTGAACCTGCGACACGAATACCTCCGGATCACTGATTTCGACATCCAGGCCGCGAGCGTGCGCGCGCGCCCAGCTGTAAAAATCGCCGTCGGCCTGCGCGTACCAGAACAGGTCGGGTTCGAGGCGCAGCAGGACGCCGTCGACCAGCAGCCCGCCGTCCTCGTAACAGGCGAGACCGTAAGCGCAGCGCCCCGGCCTGAGTTCGGTGATGTTCTTGGTAAACAGCTTATCGAGCAGTCGCTCGGCATCGGGCCCCGCAAACTGCAGTGGAAACTCGCCGGTATGCAATACCGCCGCCTTCTGTCGCAGCAACCAGTAGCCTTCGACGGTATCGATCTTTTCGAAACAGCAAGCCATCTCGCGCCGATTGTAGACACAGTAATGCGGTAGCAAAGGCCTTTCGACGTGATGGTAGGGATGGCGCGCCAGGGAGTAGTCCCAGCCGGAACCGGGCCGGGTCGAGACGAGGTCGCGGGTTTTGCCGTCGCTGGAACTCATGCGGGATACTTTTGAATTTCGTCGTGACAGCTCAAACTAACACCGAATCGGGTCTTGCACAAAAATTAAAACCGGGGCGCTCGCAAATTATTCAACTTTGCGTATGCACCTCTGCCGCGCGGGAATCGTAACCGCAGCCTGCGATCCGCCTGAAGGATTGAACCATGGCATCCAGCGTAGCGCGGTTAGCGGTATTTATGACACGCGGCGCAACTGCCCGAGAGCCTGCCCAGTGCGAAATAGTTGGGCGGGTCCGCGCTGGCGTCGCGCAACGCGGCGTAGACCGCGGATTGAAACTCGTCGATATGAGCATCCAGTACCAGGTGACTGGTTTCGACACTGCCGGCACCGAGCTTGGCCGCGCTCTGGTTGATTTGCGTCAGCAGCCTGACGATTCGCGCCTGCTGCTCGCTGCTGATGGTGGATTGATCGAGCAGAATTTCATCTATCTGTTGCATGTACAGACTCATCAAGGCCATCTGGCTGACGACCTGCTTGCGCTCCAGGTAAACAAAATCGCTCGGGTAGGTCGCTTTACGCAGTTCGGCGCAGCCCAATAAAATTCCGCAACAAGCCAGCGTAAAAACGACCAGGCGGGCCAGATTAACACCAGGAGGAATGCCCTCAGCCGGGGGCGGAGCCGTCATCCAGTTTACGCTTTTCTGTTTCATGTTTCGGTCTTTCTATTTCCTCACCGTCCGCAATTGCCTGCCGGGTTGACTCCCGGCCCGTGGAGACCTGCATTGGCAAAAAAATCAGTAAACCATCCGCCGGAAGGCATCATCTTGATCTAAGTCAGCTAACCGAACGGAGGTCGCGGGTTTGTCGCGAAACCATTCTAGTGATGACGGGCCGCCCGGCGACGCTGGTCTCGCTTGCGCTGTTTTTGACTTTCGAGGGAATCAGGGCTGCCGTCGTGCCAGCTGCCGAAGACCTTGTCGAACGGCGTCGGGGTATTACCGTAGTTGAAGTTGAAGTACTGGTGGTGCAGCTGGTGATACCAGTCACCGGCGCTTACGCGGGCTTTGCCGAAATTGAGGAAATCGAACCCCGAGTGAGAAATCGCCGGGCTGATGCCCTGGTAAAAGGCGGTCATCAGGATTACCACCGGATGCACCGGGATGAACCACCACAGCACCAGCGGGGTAAAGTAAACCAGGTGCTCCAGCGGATGCATCGAGATACCGGTCCAGGGGCCGACGTTGACATTGCGGTGGTGCAACTCGTGCACTATTCGATACACCGGCGCGTAGTGCATCAACCGATGTATGAAATAGAAATGCACGGTCGACCAGACGATCACGACGATCAGCATGGCGATAAAATAGAGCGGGTTGGCGGTCTCGACGAGAGGCATTTTGCCGCTTGCGTAAATCAACCATGTCAGCGCTTCGTAGGCGGTCCAGAAGCTGACCCCGGAGACGATACACCAGAACATGTTGTCACGTACCTGGTGCCCCCAGAGAAACCTGTCGTTACCCGTCGCCAGCCACTTGCGATCGAATTTGTACGCTTTATCCTGGGATTTGCGGATGTAAAGCCACCAGTGAAGCCCGCCGGCGAACAGCGTCAACAGCGCGGCGTTACGCAGCCAGAGCAGCGCGATCCAGCCCGGTTCGAGGCGCGACATCGTCGCCAGATCGGGAGTCAGGAAATGCCAGGTCAGAAAGGCGAGCCCGAGGAAGATAAAACCCCACGGGAACAGCAGATCGAAAAACAAATACTTCAGGGCTTTCCCCGGCCGCGGCGGCCAGGCATAGAGGGGCGGTAGTGTTATCGTCGAATCCGGCTGGTAATCGCCGGTCGCGTTTATGGGTGCAGAAGACATGGTCAAACCGCCATCTCCAAACTGATACTCAAATTCTATCCGCGAGTTTCGCCCTGGCAAAGCAATTTTTCCGCGGTTGTCCAGCCTGTTACGGCGCTGGCACCGGTAAAAACCAGTGGACGGCAATCACCAGCAGTGTATGCTATATAGCAGTTTGAACGGGAAGGCCAGGCGGATCGGTAAAAAAATAAACCCCGGGCTGGCGCCAACAAGGCAGGCGTCTGGTCGGCTCGCAGCTCACCGGCCGCTGTAAAAATCGGCTTCATCGCCATCCCGAATTTGTTTTGCATGGTTTTTTGCAGGAATGGGACATGACCTCAGCCATTGAAAATACCGATGCCCCATCGGGTCAATTCATCAACATGGCGGGCGAACGCTATTACGCCATCCGCGATGTCGACAAGATGGCACCGTTTTTCATCAGCGTGGTGTCGAATAGCGACCACTGGCTTTTCATTTCCTCGACCGGCGGGCTGACCGCCGGCCGGGTCTCGCCCGACACGGCACTTTTTCCCTATCTTACCGTCGACAAGATTCACGGGAGCGGCACGCATACCGGTAGCAAAACGCTGCTGCGTGTTGCCGCGGGCGACGAGCAGCGCGAATGGGAACCGTTCAACACCGAGCACGATGGGCGCTACCGGACATCGCGTAACCTGTACAAGAACACGCTCGGCAACAAGCTCTGTTTCGAGGAAATCAACCACGACCTGCAACTGGCCTTTGCCTATACCTGGGCCACCAGCGAGACCTACGGTTTCGTGCGCCAGTGCGAGCTGTCGAACCTTGCCGGCCAGGCGGTTCGGATCGAGCTGGTTGACGGCCTGCAAAACCTTCTGCCCGCCGGCACGCCGCTGCTGGCGCAAACGACGAAAAGCAACCTGGTCGACGCCTACAAGTGGAACGAACTGGACGAATCCACCGGGCTTGCCTTCTTTACCTTGTTCTCCGGTATCAGCGACCGTGCCGAACCCTGCGAGTCACTGAGAGCCACCACCGCGTTTTGCCTCGGCCTCGACAAGCCGAAGGTGCTGCTCTCCTCCGAGCAGCTCGAGCCATTTCGCCTGGGCCGGCCGTTGACCCAGGAAGCCCGCAAGCGCGGAATCCGCGGCGCCTACCTGGTCAACACGACGCTGGAGCTGGCCCCCGGGACATCCCGGAAATGGCAAATCGTCGCGGACCTGGAACGCAGCCAGAGCCAGGCAGTCGATCTGCGCAGGCAGTTGCGGGAGCCCGCCGCCGTGGCCGAAGCGATCGCACAGTCTGTCGACCGTGGCACGGACGAGCTCGGCCGTATCATGGCGCGCGGAGACGGCTTCCAGGCCAGTGCGGAAGAGACGGTTGCGGTTCATCACTACGCCAACGTGTTGTTCAACATCCTGCGCGGCGGCGCGTTCGACGACCAGTACCGAGTACCGGCGCGGGATTTTGCACAAACCATCAAGTTGTTCAACCGGGATATTTTTCGCCGCAACCAGGAGGCGCTCGAGTCCCTGCCGGAGCGGGTCGAGCTCAGGCAGCTGTTGACCCGCATCGAGGCGCAGGACGATCGCCAGCTCGAGCGACTTGCCTACGAATATCTGCCGATCACCTTCGGCCGCCGCCATGGCGACCCGAGCCGGCCCTGGAACCACTTCACCATCAAGCTGCGCGACACCGATGGCAACCGCCTGCTTTCCTACGAGGGAAACTGGCGGGATATCTTCCAGAACTGGGAAGCACTGGCGCTCAGCTACCCGGAGTTCATCGAAAGCATCATTGCCAAGTTCGTCAACGCATCGACCCCGGACGGATACAATCCCTACCGGATCACCAAGGAAGGCATCGACTGGGAGGTGGAAGAGCCGGACGACCCCTGGAGCTATATCGGTTACTGGGGCGATCACCAGATCATCTACCTGCTGAAGCTGCTGGAAATTTCCAGGCAATACCATCCCGACCGGCTGGAGGATCTGCTGCACCGGCCGATCTTCTGTTACGCCAACGTGCCTTACCGGATCAAGCCGTTCGCCGCCCTGCTCGAGGATGCGAAAAGCACGGTCGTCTACGACCATGAGCTGGCGACGCGAATCGACGAACGGGTGGAGCGCCTCGGCGCCGACGGCAAGCTGCTGCTCGATAGCGAGGGCCGGGTTTACCAGGTCAACCTGCTGGAGAAGCTGCTGGTGCCGCTGCTGTCGAAGCTCGGCAACCTGGTGCTCGACGGCGGCATCTGGCTGAATACCCAGCGACCCGAATGGAACGATGCCAACAACGCGCTGGTCGGCCAGGGCCTGTCGATGGTGACGCTGTATTACCTGCGCCGCTACGTCGCTTTCCTGCAGGCATTGCTCGCGGACCAGGCTGGCTCGATCAGCGTTTCCAAGGAGGTCGGCCGCTGGCTCGCCGAGACCGCGGCACCGCTGCAACGGGTGCGACCGAGCCTCGGCGCCGGCCCGGTTGACGCCGGGCTGCGTTTCGAGTTGCTCGACGCGCTGGGCCAGGCGGCAAGCCACTACCGCGAAACCGTGTATCGTCAGGAGTCTTTCTCTTCCACGGTGTCGCTGGATCTGGAGCAGGTCCGCAGCCTGCTGGATGACGCGCTGGCGGCGATCGACCATTGCATCGCGACCAACCAGCGCGACGATGGCCTCTATCACGCCTATAACCTGCTCTCTCTTTCACCGGGGGGCGCGGAAGTCAACACGCTGTATCCGATGCTGGAAGGCCAGGTCGCGGCGCTCAGCGCAGGCGCGATTCCCCCGGAGCGGGCGATCGAGGTGCTCGAAGCGCTGTTTGCCAGCGACGTCTATCGCCCCGATCAGAACTCCTTCATGCTCTACCCGGATCGCGAACTGCCGGGCTTCCTCGAAAAAAACCGCATTCCCGCGGACGAGGTCGAAGCGATTCCGCTGCTGCGCCTGCAGCTCGAGCGAGGCGACCGACGCATCGTCGAGCGCGATGCGGATGGCTGTTATCGCTTCAACAGCAAGTTCGCCAATATCGGTGACCTCGACGACCAGCTCGAAGCCATGGCCGAGGATTACGCCGAGCACGGCGAAGCCGGGTTCGCGCAGGCGCGGCAATCGCTCAGGGCGCTTTTCGAGCAGGTATTCAACCACCAGGCGTTTACCGGCCGTTCGGGCGGCATGTTCGGTTTCGAGGGGCTGGGCTGTATCTACTGGCACATGGTGTCCAAGCTGCTGGTGGCGGTTGAGGAGAATTTCTTCGCCGCGCTGCAACAGGACGCGGACGCAAAAGTTATTCGGAAACTGGGGGAGCTTTACTACCGCGTGCGCGGCGGAATCGGCTTCAACAAGACCCCCGACGAGTTCGGCGCGTTTCCGACCGACCCCTACTCGCACACGCCCGGGCACGCCGGCGCGCAGCAGCCCGGCATGACCGGCCAGGTCAAGGAAGAGATCATCACCCGCTTTCGCGAGCTGGGCATCTGCGTCGACGCTGGCACGGTCGATTTCACCCCGGGCCTGTTGCGCGAGCGCGAGTTCGTCGCCGACCCGACCCGCCTGCGCTACCTCGACGTGGACGACCAGTGGCAGGAACTGGAGGTTCCCGCGGCGTGCCTCGCATTTACCTGGTGCCAGGTGCCGCTGGTTTACCGCCTGGATGACGATGCAGAGCCGTCGATAACCATTACCCGGAACGATGATTCGCAGCAGACCCTGCCGGGCCTGGCGCTACCCGCCGTGGAAAGCGACGAGATCTTCCTGCGCAGCGGGCGCATTCGCCGCCTCGACCTGGTGTTCGGCAGGAAAGAATTGTTTTCCGGCTAGCCCGGGGGAATACGCAACGGCCCCGTCCAGAATGCACGGATGCGGTCAGGCCTAGAAAATCAAGCCGAGGTTCAGCGACGTCACCGCCTTGTCCGAATCCAGGTCCGAACCATCGACCTCGTAGACGTACTGGCGGGTTTTCAGCGACGCGGTATAACCCAGGGTTTCGCGAAAGGGGCCGGATATGGTGAAGGCGAGGCTGAAGCCGGTCGTGTCGCCCTCCGTGCTGGCACTGCGATCGCCGTCGACGATAATTTCGCCGTCGAGATCGGCATAGGCGAGACTCGTGGTATAGACGTTTTCACCGCGCACGAAACTGTAACTGGCGCCGACGAAAAAGCCGATATCTTCATGAAAGTCGCCC
>JBFGQE010000154.1:0-6539 GCA_041564355.1 Gammaproteobacteria bacterium
CCGGCAACCAGTACGAGCAAAGCCTGCTGAATACGATCAAGAGAATCCAGAGCCTCGACCACGATCAGGCGCTGACCAGTACGCGAGACCTGATTCGCCAGTACCCGCACAGCCGGCTCGGCCACATGCTATACGCGGACCTGTTGCTGGCCAAGGCCGAGCCGCTGACGCAAATCGGTTACGGCATCGCGACCGACTCGGCGATGCACGATTTCCAGCACGAGATTCAGCAACGCTGGCAGCATGAAGCGAGCCCCGCACATGCGGGCAAGTACCCGGACAACATCCTGTTTCTCGCCGACAGCCAGCCTTACGTGATTCTCGTCGACCAGGAGCATTCGCGGGTTTACGTTTATCGCAACGTACAGGGCAACCTCGAACTCGAAACCGACTACTTCATTACCATCGGCCTGAAAGGCTACGGCAAGCAAAAGCGCGGCGACCAGAAGACGCCGATCGGCATATACCACGTGACGCGCTATATCGATGGTGACGAGCTGCCGGACCTGTACGGCGAAGGCGCATTTCCGATCAGCTACCCGAACAGCTGGGACAAGCGACTGCGTCGCACCGGCGGGGGGATCTGGATTCACGGCACGCCGTCCTACACTTATAACCGCTCACCCTGGGCCAGCGATGGCTGTATCGTCGTCAGCAATCCGGATTTTCGCCACATCGACCGCTACCTGGAGCCCGAGCTGCACACGCCGATCGTCGTCGCGGACCGGGTCAACTGGATCAGCCAGGAACAATGGCAGCAGAAACGCCGCGATGCGCTGCAACTGCTGTCCGGCTGGCTGGATGACTGGCAAAGCCTGGACCACGAGCGTTACCGGGATCACTACTCGCGCACCGAGCTGTACGCGAACGGTCGCGACTTCAAAAGCTGGGACGGTCACAAGCGCTGGGTCAATCGCAACAAGACCTGGATCAGGGTCGAATACAGTGACCTGAATATATTCAATTACCCGGGCGAAGAAGATTTATTGCTGATGCAGTTCAACCAGCATTACCGCAGCAATAATCTCAACGCGGACGGGCAAAAAGAAATCTACTGGCGCAACCGGGCGGATCGCTGGCAAATCGTACACGAAGGCGTCCGTCCTTTTTCTGCCCCCGAAACCGATATCGCCGAAAACTAGGCAGATGTCAGAACAGCAGGCCTTCGCGACCCATATCGTCGACCTGCTCGCTGAGTTCGGGCCCTGCACCGCAAAACGCATGTTCGGCGGCCACGGACTTTTTCACCAGGACTTGATGTTCGGCCTGATCGCCAACGGCGAGTTTTATCTGAAAGCCGACGACGAGACTCGCGAACAGTTCCTTGCCGAGGGCAGTGAAGCCTTCACCTATTACAAGCAGGACAAGCCCATCCAGCTGTCTTATTACCTGGCTCCCGACGCATTTTTCGAGGATCCGCAGGCCACGCTGCACTGGGCCCGGCTAGCGTTCGATTGCGCGCTGCGAGCCTCGCGCAAACCAGCCAATGGACGCAACAAACAGCCATGACCGAGTGGATACTGCTCGCCTTGCTCGTCGCGCTGCTGGTTTACGTAATCGTGATTTACAACCGCCTCGTGCGCGACCGGCAGCGCACGCTGGCCGGGTGGAGCGATATCGAGGTACAGCTGAAACGGCGCCACGACCTGATTCCAAAACTGATCGACGCGGTGCGCCAGTACGCGGCCTACGAGCAGGCGACGCTGGAACGCGTAACCGCGCTGCGCGGCGAGGCCGGTGCGGTCCATGCGACGGCAAGGCGCGGCGCGCTCGAAGCCGATATCAGCCACGGACTGCTGTCGATCATCGCCCTGCAGGAAGACTATCCCGAACTCAAGGCCGACCAGAGTTTTCTGCAGCTGCAGTCCGACATCAGCCAGGTCGAGGCGGACATACAGTTCGCACGCCGCTATTACAATGGCGCGGTGCGCAATCTGAACACGCGTATCGAAAGCTTTCCCGACCTGGTCCTCGCGCGCCTGTTCCATTACCAATCAGCCGAGTACTTCGAGTTCAAGGCAACGCTGGTATGATCCGTTTAATCGGCCTGCTCGGGTTGCTGCTGCTGTTTCAGCCGCTCGCGGCAGAGGAAGTCATCGAGCTGTTTCACAGCGATATCAGGGTCCATCGCAACGGCGACGTGGAGGTCACCGAAATGATTCGCGTCAGGGCCGAGGGTCGGGCAATCCGGCGCGGCATCTACCGCGATTTTCCGACCCGTTACCGCAACGCTCGCGGTGCCGACGTGATCGTGGGTTTCAAGGTACTGGCGGTGCAGCGCAACGGCCGCAGCGAGCCCTACCACGTGGCCAACAGGTCAAACGGCAACCGGGTTTACATCGGCGATGAAAATGTCTACCTCGATCCGGGCGTGCACGAGTACTGGCTTAGCTACCTGACCACGCGCCAGCTCGGATTTTTCGACGAATTTGACGAGCTCTACTGGAACGTGACCGGCAACGACTGGGCATTTCCTATCCTGCATGCGTCGGCCCGCGTCAGTCTGCCGGCGATGATCGACAATTTGCGCCTGACCGGTTATACCGGGCCGCAGGGGTCGACTCGCCAGGACCTTATTTTTCGCCAGGATGCGGACGGTAGCGCCTACTTCGAGACCCTTGACCCACTCGGCCGCAAAGAGGGCCTGACCATCGTTGTCGGCTGGCCCAAGGGTATCGTCGACGAGGCCAGCGCGATGCAGCGGCGCACCTGGTTCTGGGAAGACAACCGCGCTTCCCTGCTGGTAATTGTCGGCGCCATTGCCTCGCTGGTGTATTACCTGCTGCTATGGCGCATGTTCGGACGCGATCCCGAGGCCGGCGTCATCGTGCCGCAATATCGACCCCCGAAGGGATACAGTCCGGCCTCCATGCGCTATGTCGAAAACATGGGTTACGACAAGAAATGCTTCACCGCGGCGGTGATCAACCTCGCGGTCAAGGGCGAGCTCAGTATCAGCGATAAGCACGAGGACTTCAGGCTGACCAGGCAGGGACCGGGCTCGGCGCCGCTGGCGCCCGGGGAAAAACAGGTGCTGCGCGGCCTGTTCAGCGCCGGCCGTAAAAAGGTCGACATAACACAATCCAGTCGACAGATCCTGTCCGACGCAATCCGTCGGCACAAGCGATCGCTAAAGCTGGATTTCGAAAAAAAATACTTCAACACCAATGCCTGGATACTGGTGCCGGGCATCTTGTTCACGCTGATTCTCGCCGGCAAGTCGATAGCAAGTCTGGGCTCGGATACAGCCATTTTTGGAACCCTGCTTTTACTCGCAATCCTGCTGATGCCGCTGTTGATGCTGGCCGCGATCGTTCGCGGCCTGAAGCGTTTCGACAAGCAGGGCAAAATCCAGGTCACCAGTAACCTGTTTGCGCTGGCCGTCTTCGCGGTCGCTATCAATTTCGAATTTTCGATCGAAAAGATTGTCGCCGACGTCCCCCTGTTGATGGTCGCCGGCATCGTCGCGATGCTGATCACGAATTACCTGTTTTACCAGTGGCTCAAGGCGCCGACCGCCGCCGGGCGTCAGCTGCTGGACCGGCTGGAAGGATTCAAGCATTACCTGCAGGTCGCCGAGGAGGACGAGATCGCGCAGCAGGGCGCACCGACGTTCAGCCGTGAACTGTACGAATCATACCTGCCCTACGCGATCGCGCTGGGCCTCGAAAACGAGTGGAATGCGCGCCTGGATCGCGCCATCTCGTCGGGCCTCGTTGACCGCTCCTACACGCAACCGGGCTGGTTTCGTTCCTACCAGCACGGCAAGGGCGACTTTGCCAGCGCGCTGGCGGGCTCGTTCGACTCGGCGATCGCGGCGGCCACGGTCGCGCCAGGCTCCTCGTCGGGAGCGTCGGGCGGGTCGTCGGGCGGTGGCGGCGGCGGCGGCGGTGGCGGCGGCTGGTAACTACCGCAAATTAGTCCGCCAAGCGAGTAGATTGCAGCACGACGAACTTGCTGTCGCTGGCCAGCAGGCTGCAATTACCGAACAGCTTTTTCAGTTTCGCGTGGTAGCCGAGGTGGCGGTTACCAACGACGCGCAGCTCGCCGCCATCGACCAGCACCCGGCGGGCGTCGCGAAACATCTGCCAGGCGATGTTGTCTCCCCTGCTGTGCTGCTGGTGAAACGGCGGATTGATCAAGACCAGGTCCCGGCTTGCCGGTTCAACGCCCTGCAGAGCATCCCCGACACGAAATTCGGCCTCGCGCGAGGCACCGAACGCGGCCTCGAAGTTTTGCCTCGCGCTGGCCACGGCGAGGTAGGATTCGTCGCTGAACAACAGGTTTGCGGCCGGGTTGATCGATGCCGCAACCAGCCCCAGCACACCGTTGCCGCAGCCCAGATCGACGACACGATGATGGCCATTTCCGCGCGGCAGATGCTCGAGCAGAAGACGCGTGCCGCGATCGAGCCGATCGCGACTGAACAGGCCTGCGTGACTGAAAACTCGGTAATCCCGGTCCAGGGTCAGGGTATAGCACTCGGGGGCATGACTCTGTCCCTGATTTAATGAATGGTCACGCTGCACGTGTATCAGCCGACTCTTCTTGCGCGCCCGGGTAGTGGTCGTCGGGCCAAGAATGTGCTCGAATAGTTCCAGCGTCGAACTGTGGATATGCCGCGCCATTCCGGCAGCCAGCAAATAGCTGTCGCGATGCATCAGCGGCCGAATTGCGTAGAGCTGGTGTTCGAGCAATGACAGGGTTTTCGGAATCTTGATCAGGATGCAGTCGGACGGCACCGCGGGAAACCCGATATCTTGATTGACCCGGACCTGCGCCTCGTCGTAACCGTTCAACCCGAGATTATTGCGCAGGGCCTGCTGCGCGAGCCAGGAATCGTTCCAGGAATAAACGCGCTGCGTCGCCAGCGCGACGGCGAGCGCGCCGAACGCGTCGTTGACGATTAGCACGCGGCCATCGCGGGTGAGAGAGCGCAGCTCGGCGATATGCTGCAGCAGGTACTCGTCGGCCGCATCCCAGGCGCGCAATCGGGCGTCGCGCGGATAGCGCTCGAGCTCGAATTCGCCCTGCGGGACCAGCATGGTGCGCTGGTCTGCGGAAATCGCCATGCCGTTCACGACTTGCCGACAAACGGCAGGCCGAGCATTCCGGGTAACCGGTCGACCTGGGCCGCATCGCGAAATTCGTTAAGCCCGATGGTCATGCCGAGGTGCCCTTTTTCCGGCTGATCATTGTAAGTCCCGAACAGTCGATCCCACAGCGACAGATTGAAACCGTAATTACTGTTGGTTTCTCGGGGAATCACGGAATGATGCACGCGGTGCATGTCCGGCGTAACCAGCAGCCGGCGCACCGGACCTTCGATGCGAGCCGGCAGGCTGACGTTGGCATGGTTGAAAATCGCCATCCCGTTTAACAGGATCTCGAAAATCAGTACCGCCAGCGCGGCCGGCCCCAGCAGCAGAATGACCCCCCACTTGATCAGCATCGACACCAGGATCTCGATCGTGTGAAAGCGCGAGCCGGTGGTCAGGTCGATATCGAGGTCGGCGTGATGCACGCGATGCAGGCGCCACAACAGCGGCACGCGGTGCATCAACACGTGCTGCAGGTAGATCGCGAAATCGAGTAAAACGACTGCCAGCGGCACTTCGATCCATGCCGGTAACGCGAGCTGGTTGAACAGGCCATGTCCCCCGGCTTCGACCGACAGCGCAATGCCGACCGCGGCGGCCGGAAACAGCAGGCGCAATGCGGCCGTGTTCAACAGGAACAGGCCGATATTACTGCTCCAGCGCATCCCGCGCGGCACGCTGAGCCTGCGCCGCGGCCTGAGCAGCTCCCAGATCAGCATTGCGGCAAATACCGTGGCGAATATAACGACTCGAATTCCCGCTTCGTTCGCGATCAACTGGTCTGTCACCGTGCCTGTTTCCATGATTAATATTCTCAGCCAAATCCGGGCGCATTGACAGTGTAAAAAATTAGGCGTCAAATCGGGCATACGATGAACCAGTTTAACCAAGCCCCGCCTGGCGACCTGAACCATCCTGACCGCTGCGACTCCGATGGCGCCGAAACGTCTCCTGCCCGGCGGCTCCCGGCCCGCGTGGAGATTACGCATGAAGCCCTCGGCCGGTAACCCGACTGACGCTCGTGGCGTCCCGGTGTCGACCTGCCAGGCGCAATCGCTGGACGACTTCGAGACCGCGTTAATCCAGTTTCACTCGTACTTCGGCGACCCGACCGAAACCCTGGCGACGACCCTGCAACGCGATCCCGAGTTTGTGCTCGGGCATGTCTTCGTCGCCAGTGCGCTGCTGATGATGACCGAGCGTCAGTACCTGCCTCTGGCGCGTGAACACGTCGAACAGGCCGAAGCGCTGCGTGACAAGGCCAACCCGCGTGAACGCCTGCTGACCGCCGCCGCGCGGCAGTGGATGGAAGGTCACTGGGACCGCGCGAGCCTGACCTGGGACCGGGTGCTCAGCGATTATCCGCGCGACGCGCTCGCCCTGCAGCTCGGCCACCTAACCGATTTTTACCGCGGTGACAATGTCAACCTGCGTGACCGG
>JBFGQE010000155.1:0-6523 GCA_041564355.1 Gammaproteobacteria bacterium
CCAGCCGATGGTCCACTGGAAGCGTTACCATGACTGGGGGGTGGTCGATGTTTTGCTGTTGCCCGGTTTTCGCGAGCGGACTTTCCGCGAGGCCGAAGGACGGCTGCGCCCGCCGCTGGTCGTCGACACCGACCAGGCGGAGTACGAATCCTCGCGCGCGGAGCGGCACGTCGATTACGCGCTGCGCTATTCACAAACCTGGGATGGGCTCGATCTCGGCTTGTCCTGGTTCGACGGGACCAGCCGCGAGCCCTTGTTGTTGCCCGGCAGCGATGCCAACCGCGACCCGGTACTGATTCCTTTCTACGAGCAAATGACCCAGGTCGGCATCGACGCGCAATTGATTCATCAAGACTGGATCTGGCGCCTCGAGCTGATCCACCGCGAGGCCGAATCGAGCGATCGTGACGCGTTCGTGTTCGGCTTCGAGTACACCTTTTACGGCATTCTCGACAGCACCATCGATTTCGGCGCGCTGGCCGAGTACTCGAGCGATAACCGCCCCGAAGCCTTGCGCGGCCCGTTCGATCGCGACCTGTTTCTCGGCGGTCGCTTCGCTTTCAACGATGTGCAGTCGAGCGAAATCCTCGCCGGTTTTATCGTTGATACGGTCAACGGCAGTCGCAGCTTTCGCGTCGAGGGTAACCGCCGTTTCGGCGACAGCTACAAGGGCACGCTCGAACTGCAGGTATTTTCCAACATCGACGAGACGGATCCGCTCGCGGCGCTGGCGCAGGATGATCACCTGCTCATCGAGATGGCATACTTTTTCTAGGTCGTGATCAAACCTGCTTCATTCATCCGCCGGCGCCGAGCGGACAATGCCGCGTTAGCGATAATGGCAAAACGCCATCCGCAGGCCTCGCAGCGGCGTTACCCCCGGATGTACTCCGCGACCGATTAATATTTACAATTAGTGAGGGCAGGGTTGTCAATTTAAACTCGGCAACATTCCCCGGGTGTTGGGAGACCAGGTGATCGCTAATAGTAACGAGATAGTGAAGCAGCTCAATCGTCTTGCAAACGATCGAAACCTGCCGCCGAATGCGCGGAAAAAACTGCTCGATGCGGTACGCCATATCAAGGACCTTCAGGTGAAGCTGTCCGCTCGAGACCGTGAGCCGAGTGAATAAGTCAAAGCGGGATCGCGCCTTCCGCTTGCGACCTGCTCCGCCATCCGCCCGAATAGTCCGTTATTCTTGAAACCTCGAGCGTGAGGTTAAGCCCTCTGTTTTAATTGCCGGATTATGCCGGGTCCCAGAGCTCGAGCTCGGACAGATTCTTGCCCTGCAGCAGGGTGTCGGTACCGCCGAAAAAATCCTGCGCCTGGACTAATACCCCGGTAATCGATGGCAACTTTTCCCCGGTGATGAAAAAAACAGAATCCCCGCGAACCGTTTTATATTACTCTACGGGCCGGATCGAGGCGCGCGTTTCTCGTTCTACATCACCCACGAGAATCGGACAAATGTTAAAAAAACTGATACTGATTGGCTTTTTGTTTCCGGTAATCCTGAACGCCGCCGAACACCACGGATCGGCGCAGGCAAAATGGAAAGGTGAGGGTGAGTTCGGGCTTACCTCCACGTCAGGTAACACCGACTCGGAAAACGTGAAGGCCAGCCTGAAGATTTCCAGGGAACTGGAGCAGTGGAAACATAAGGCGTCGATCGAGGCGATCAGGGCCGAGGCCGACGACATCACCAGTGCCGACAGCCTGGTGTTAAGGGGGCGGTCGGAATACACGATCGAGGAAAATCTATACCTGTTCGGCCAGCTGCGCTACGAGGACGACGAATTCAGCGGTTACGATTACCAGGCATCGCTGACGCTGGGTGTCGGCTCGCGCCTGATCCAGAACCAGCGGAAGCTTCTCGATTTGTCCATAGGCCTCGGTTTTCGCAGCATCAAGGAAACCGCCACCGGGGACACGGAGGACGAGGGTATCGTCACCGCGGAACTCGCTTACGAACACAAGATCAGTGAAACCGCAACCTTCATCCAGACGATCCTGATCGAGAGCGGCGACGAAAACACGCACTCCGAGGCCGAAACCGCGCTGAAGACGAAAATCGACGGCAACCTGTCGGCGAAAATCAGTTACCTGGTAAAGCGCAATTCCGAGGTTCCGGCCGGCGTGGACAAAACAGACGAAATCGTCACAGTTTCACTGGTGTACGGATTCTAGAGCTTAGCGACGTTTCCCGCCCTTGCGCTTCGACGGGGTCGGCGCGTTCTTGGCCACGTAGCGATGGTTTTCGACCAGTTCGAGCAGATCGAACGCGCTGAGCATGCCGACGACCTGTTTCTCGTGGGTCACCACGACGCGGTGAATCTTGTGGTTGCGCATGACCCGCGCCGCAACACTGGTGTCGTCGTACTGCGGCACCGTGTAGACATTCTGGGTCATGATACGGCTGATCGGCGAGCCCGGTTTCAGATCCCGCACCAGGTCGGTCGACGACACGATTCCGACCGGGTGGCCGTCGCTGTCGACCACGGGCACGGCGCTGATGGCATTTTTCTCGAGCATGCCGCGAACATGCTCCACGCTCTGATGCGGTTGCGCCGTAACGACCGACTTCGTCATCAACTCTTCGACTTTTACGCTCATCCGGGCTCCTGGATTAATGGTTGGACTGGGACGAGATTGCTGCCTGGGGTGTAGCGAGCTCCCCGTCAGAGGGTTTCTATCGGGTCGAAATATACCCACTGACTGGTTCGATTCGTTGATGCAGGTCAATCTCGCCCAGCTTGCGTTTCGATGCCGCGACCCCGAATACAAAGCGCGCAGCCAGCGCCTCGGTTACGGAATCAGTACCGCCGCGCCGGTCAGGTTACCGTCGCGCAGCGACTCGAGCGCTTCGTTGGCTCGCTCCAGCGGGAATTCAACTACGCGGGTACGTACCGGCACCTTTGGTGCGAGCGCGAGAAAATCGACCGCGTCCTGGCGCGTCAAATTGGCCACTGAGCGCAGCACGCGTTCGCCCCACAGGATGTCGTAGTCGAAGGCCGGGATTTCCGACATGTGGATACCGCCGCAGACGACCACGCCGCCCTTGCGTACCGCGCGCAGCGCCGCCGGCACCAGCGCGCCGACCGGGGCGAAGATGATCGCCGCGTCGAGCTCGACCGGCGCCGGCTGGTCGGAGCCGCCGGCCCAGGCGGCGCCCATCTCCAGCGCGAAATGCTGCGCGGCCGAATCACCCGGGCTGGTAAACGCGTAAACCTCGCGCTGCTGGTAGCGCGCGACTTGTGCGACGATGTGCGCCGCGGCGCCAAAGCCGTAAATGCCGAGCCGCATCGAATCGTCGCCCGCCATCACCAGCGAGCGGTAACCGATCAGGCCGGCGCACAGCAGCGGCGCGGCCTCGGCGTCACCGTAGGCGTCCGGCAGTGCGAAACAGTAGCGCGCGTCCGCGATCGTGCAGTCGGCGTAACCGCCGTCGATCTGGTAACCGGTGAAGCCCGGCGCGTCGCACAGGTTTTCTATGCCGCCCTGGCAGTAGAAGCAATGGCCGCAGGTGTGACCGAGCCAGGGGATGCCAATGCGATCGCCGACCTCGAAATTATCGACCCCCTCACCGAGTGCGTCGACCCTTCCGACGATCTCGTGACCCGGAATAATCGGCAGACGCGGTTCGGTCAGGTCGCCGTCGACGACATGCAGGTCGGTACGGCAGACGCCGCAGGCCGAAACCGCGACCTTGACCTGGCCGGTACCCGGCAATGGGTCGGGCCGGTCGACCCGGCGCAGCGCGGTACCCGGCCGGTCGAGTTGCATCGCCCTCATGCTTTTTCCATCTGCGGCTTGCCCTGTTTTTCCCGCTTGCCGGTAATCCCGGCGGTCAGCACGAAGCGCATGGCCTCGTCCATGCTCATCTTGCACGGCATGATGTCGTCCTGCGAGACCAGCACGGTAAAGCCGCCGATCATGTAACTCATCGGGATATACACCAGCACGCGGTCGGGATCGCGAAATGAATCGGGCAGTCGCATGGGATCTTCCTGGGTGATGAAGCCGATCACCTGCATGTCGTTGTAGTTGACGATCACGACGCGGCCGAAATGCTCCTTCTTCGGCGAAAAGAATTCGAACAGGTCGCGAATCGCGCGGTAAACGGTCTTGATGATCGGCAGGTGAAACAGGATTTGCTCGCCAAAGGAGAATAGCTGGCGCACCAGCACCGCTTTCATCAGCAGGCCGACGAAAAACACGATGACCAGACCGACCAACGTGCCGAGACCCGGAAAGTAAAAGATCTCGGGCAGCACGAAGCGCAGCGCGGCGCCCATGACCTGCTCCGACGACACGATCATCCAGTAGAGCAGGTAGATCGTCAGCACGATCGGCAGCACGGTGATGAGACCGGTAATTAGGGTAGTACTGAGCGACTTGAACATGGCCGGGTTTCCAATAGGTGGTTTGGCCGAATTCTACCAGCAATGCCGCGCCGAAGAAGCGCAGGTTTCGACGCCATGCCCGCTTCGCCGGCGGGTGGCGAAGCGGTCAGTGCAGCAGGATATCGCGGATCAGCCGGTACTTGGCGCGCGTGCGCTCGATGATTTCGGCCGGGATCGGCGGTGGCGGTGGCGTCTTGTCCCAGTCCAGCGTTTCCAGGTAGTCGCGTATGAACTGCTTGTCGAAACTGGGCGGGCTGATACCGACGCGGTATTCGTCGGCCGGCCAGTAGCGCGACGAATCCGGGGTCAGGATTTCATCGATCAGGACCAGTTCGCCGGCCGCGTCGATGCCGAATTCGAACTTGGTATCGGCGATGATGATGCCGCGCTCGCGCGCGAACTCGGCCGCATGGCGGTACAGCGCGAGGCTTACGTCGCGGACCTGTTCGGCGAGTTCTGCGCCGATGCGGTCGACCACGTCGGCGAAACTGACGTTGATGTCGTGATCGCCCATCGCGGCCTTGGTTGCCGGGGTAAAGATCGGCTCGGGCAGGCGCTCTGCCTGCTGCAGGCCGGGCGGCAGCGCGATCCCGCAAATCTCGCCGCTGGCCTGGTAATCTTTCCATCCGGAGCCGATGACGTAGCCGCGCACGACCGCTTCCACCGGCAGGGTTTGCAGGCGACGGACGATGATCGAGCGCGTGCGCAGCAGCGCGTAATCGTCCGCGGAGACGAAGTCGCGCAGATCGAGGTTGGTCAGGTGGTTGGTGACCAGTCCCGCGGTGCGCGCGAACCAGAAGTTCGAAACCTCGGTGAGAATCTCCCCCTTGCCCGGGATCGGCTGCTCGAAGATGACGTCGAACGCGGACAGGCGGTCGGTGGTCACGATCAACATATGCTCGTCGTCGAGCGCGTAGATATCACGCACCTTGCCGCGCCCGATCAACTCGAGGTTATCGATCCGAGTTTCGAAGATTGCGCTGTCGCCCATAACCGCTCCCGCTAAACCGAAGCCGCGAATCATAGCACGGCGTCCGTGCGCAAAAGTCATGCCGGGCTTATTTTTTTGCTCCATTTCGCGTTATAATCGCCCGCTTTTTTGGGATACCCCGGAGACAGCCATGGCGAAGCCAATCGTGGCAGTGGTTATGGGCAGCACCAGCGACTGGCCGGTGATGCAGCACGTGGTCGACACGCTCGAAGATTTCGATATCGAATACGAGGCGCGCGTCATTTCCGCGCACCGCACGCCTGATCTGCTTGCCGAGTTTGCCAAGCACGCGCGCGCTGACGGCATCGCCTGCATCATCGCGGGCGCGGGCGGCGCCGCGCACCTGCCTGGTATGCTTGCCGCGAACACCACCGTGCCGGTGCTCGGCGTGCCGGTACCGACCGAGCATCTGGGCGGGCAGGACTCGCTGTACTCGATCGTGCAGATGCCGAAAGGCGTTCCGGTGGCGACTTTCGCCATCGGCAAGCCCGGTGCGATCAACGCGGCGCTGTTCGCGGTAGCGATGCTCGCGGCCGCAGACGACGACCTGGCCGACGCGTTGGAGAGTTTCCGCGCGCAGCAAAGTGACGCGGTGCTCGAAATGACGCTGCCGCCGGAAGGCTGATGGCGATTTTGCCCGGCAGCACGCTCGGCATGCTCGGCGGCGGCCAGCTCGGGCGCATGTTCGTCACCGCGGCGCGCACGATGGGATACGAGGTGATTGTGCTCGACCCGGATCCGTTGAGCCCCGCGGGCAGTTTGGCCAACTTTCACCTCGCGCGCGATTACGACGATACCGACGCGCTCGACCAGCTCGCGCGCGAATGTGCCGTGATCACGACCGAGTTCGAAAACGTCCCGGCGATGACGGTCGCTTACCTGGCGAAGTCGGTGAGCGTGCACCCGTCGGCGACCGCGCTGCACATCGCGCAGCATCGCAAGCTGGAAAAGGATTTCTTTCGCGAACAGGGTCTTGCCACGGCAGACTACCTGTCGCTCGAGAGCGAAGACGACCTCGAGCAGGCGCGCGACTTCGGCTTCCCGGCAATCCTGAAGACCGCGACGCTCGGCTACGACGGCAAGGGGCAGGTGGTCTGCAACGGCTTCGACGAGCTTGCCGCGGCGTTC
>JBFGQE010000156.1:0-6498 GCA_041564355.1 Gammaproteobacteria bacterium
CAAGGGCAAGCGCTACAACCGCGAAACCCTCGACATCACCTACAAGGGCAAGTCGATCGACCAGGTGCTCGAGATGACGGTCGAGGACGCGACCGAGTTCTTCAGCGCGATCCCGGTGATCAAGCGCAAGCTCGATACGCTGATGGACGTCGGCCTGTCCTATATCACCCTCGGGCAGAACGCGACCACGCTGTCCGGCGGCGAGGCGCAACGCATCAAGCTGTCGCGCGAACTGTCCAAGCGCGATACCGGGCGCACGCTGTATATCCTCGACGAGCCGACGACCGGACTGCATTTCCACGATGTCGAACAGCTGCTCGGCGTACTGCATCGGCTGCGCGACCACGGCAACACCATCGCCGTTATCGAACACAATTTACACGTGATCAAGACGGCTGACTGGATTATCGACCTCGGCCCCGAGGGCGGCGACAAGGGTGGCGAAATCATTGCCAGCGGCCCACCGGAAACGGTTGCGCTGGTGGACAAGTCCTACACCGGACAATATCTGCAATCGATACTCGATATCGGGCAACCGCAGAAGGAGTCCGCATGAGCCAGGCGATCCACTGCTTCAAGGCTTACGATGCGCGCGGCAAGGTGCCGAGCGAACTGAATGCCGATATCGCTTACCGCGTCGGCCGCGCTTACGCCGAGTTCGTCCGGCCGGAGCGCGTTGCGCTCGGCCGCGACGTGCGCCAGAGCAGCGACGAACTGTTCGACGCGTTGACCCGCGGCCTGATGGACAGCGGCGTCGACGTGCTCGATCTCGGTCTCTGCGGCACCGAGCAGGTCTACTTCGCGGCGTTTCACCTCGACCTCGGCGGCGGCATCATGATTACCGCGAGTCACAACCCGGCCGACTACAACGGCATGAAATTCGTGCGCGAATCGGCCAGGCCGCTGAGCGCCGATAGCGGCCTCGAGGACATTCGTCGACTCGCCGAGAGGGGCGAATTCAGTGCGCCAGCGCGCCAGGGCAGCCTGATCGCAACCGATCTGCGTGCCGATTATATCGACCACCTGCTGGGTTATATTGCCGATCTCGACAAGCTGAAACCGCTGAAAATCGTTTGTAACGCGGGTAACGGCATGGCGGGCCCGGTCGTCGACCTGCTCGAACAGCACCTGCCGTTCGAATTCGTCAAGATACACAACGAGCCCGATGGCAGCTTCCCGAACGGCATACCCAACCCGCTGCTGCCGGAGCGACGCGGGGCGACGGTCGATGCGATCAACCAGTACGGGGCCGATCTGGGCGTCGCCTGGGACGGCGATTTCGACCGCTGTTTCCTGTTCGATCACAACGGCCGCTTCATCGAGGGCTATTACATCGTCGGCCTGCTCGGGGTACAGATACTGCAGCAGAATCCGGGCGAACGCATCGTGCACGACCCGCGCCTGACCTGGAACACGATCGAACTGATCGAAGCCGCCGGCGGCGAAGCCGTACAAAGCAAATCGGGGCACGCTTTTATCAAGGAAACCATGCGCAAGGTAAACGGTATTTATGGCGGCGAGATGAGCGCGCATCATTATTTTCGCGATTTCGGTTATTGCGACAGCGGCATGATTCCGTGGCTGTTGCTCGCCGAGATGATCTCGCTGCAAGACCGCTCGCTCGCCGACCTGGTCAACGAGCGCATCGAACGCTACCCCTGCAGCGGCGAGATCAACGTCGAAGTTGCCGAGCCGAGCGCGGTGCTCAAGAGCGTACAGGCCCACTTCGCCGAACTGCCGCATCAAGTCGACCGCACGGACGGTCTCGGCATGGATTTCGGTGACTGGCGCTTTAATTTGCGCGCGTCGAATACCGAGCCGCTACTGCGCCTGAATGTCGAAACCCGCGGAGATCATGCGTTGATGGAAACCCGCCGGGATGAGATTCTTGCCCTGGTTGACTAAAAAATAGTAACAATTGTGGGTATACTTAGCGCGTCATACCGGTAAGGGGGAAACCGTATGAGTTCCATTCTGCTCGCTGGCGCCATTCTGATCGTGCTCGCGCTGATCGCCGTGGTCGCATTCAGGTCTTACGATTCCAGTACCGGCGTACAGAGTTTCGGCAAGCTCGGGCGAACCGAACCGGACAAAGACGCCGAGGCCGACACACGCTGGCGCTCGGTAAAAATACGCCCGGGGCTGATCTGCTGCGAACAGGCCAGCGAGATGACCGACCAGGTTTTTCTGGCCAGGGAAGCCCCCCACCTGCCGCTGCCGGAATGCAGCGAACCGGACTGCCGCTGCCATTACCTGTTTCTCGACGATCGCCGCAGCGGTCAGGACCGCCGCGATAACCTCGGCAAACTGGCGGATTTCTTTCCGACCTCGGCCGAGGACCGGCGCCAGATACCCGGTCGACGCATGGCTGATCTGTTGGCCTGAATCCCGCAGGCACGCTTCCAAAATTGACCGCTGGCAGATAAAAAGAGCCCCCCGTATAATCGGCGTGGGGTAACCGGATTGGCTGCATAACGACAGGGAAAAAACGATGAAACCGACCACCATCCAGAAATTGTCCGCCGTGATTCTATTGCTGATCACCTGCCCTCTATTGCAATCCGCGGCGGCCGCAAACGTCAAGATTACCCCGCTAGGCAGCCAGGAAGGCGAGTTTTGCCAGCTGGATCGCGCATTGCTGTTCGAGGATCCGGACGGGACCCGCCTGCTCTACGATCCGGGTCGCACCGTGGCCGGCGCGGACGATCCTCGGCTGGGCCGCATCGACGTCATCCTGGTCAGCCACATGCACGGCGACCATGTCGGCGACAAGCATATCGCGGAGCCGGGCAATTCGAGCTGCAAGGAGACCCAGTTTCCCACAGGCGCCCTGCCCAACACCAACACGGTAAACATCGCGCTGGCGAAGAACGCAAAGATCATCACGGGCAGCGAAATGCCGAAGTTTTTTGCGGCCAAGCTCAAGGCGCTCGGCGGCGATCCGGCCAATTCGCAACTGGTCCGCTTCGGTGCGACGCGCCAGGTCGGTGGGGTCAATATCACCACGGTCCCCGCGGTCCACTCCAACGGGATCGCCGGCGGCATGATCGGCGGCGACCTGGGTGGACTGCTCGACGCGGCGGGCCTGACTGCCTATGCCGGTCCGCCAACCGGATACGTGCTGACCTTCAGTAACGGGCTCGCGGTATACCTGTCGGGCGACACCGGGATTACCGCAGAACAGGATACCGTGGTGCGGCAGCACTATAACGCGCGGCTCGTGGTGATGAATATCGGCGATACGTTTACCACCGGCCCCCGGGAAGCAGCCTGGGTGATCAACAACCTGGTCAAGCCGGTGGCGGTGATCGCGTCGCATGCGAATCAACCCTCGACCGAAAAAGGCAAGGTCATCGCCGGCACGCGACTCGACCAGTTCATCAAGGCCACCCGCGCGCGCGTGCATGTCCCGCTCAGCGGGCGCAGTATGTCTTTCAACGGGCGCGGCCAGTGCTCCGACTGCCAGTAATCACGCGCTACGAAGCATTCGGCGGGTAAGCGTAATCAGGATTACTGGCGACCCTTGAGCTCGATCGTGTTGCCTTCCGGGTCGTGAAGGTAAATCGATGGGCCCACGCCGGTAGCGCCGTAACGGTCGGCAACCTCGCCAAATTCGATCCCGTGCGCACGCAGGTGATCGCCGATCGCGTCCGCATCCCAGGGTTCCACCAGCAGGCAGACATGATCCATGTTCGGTGCCCCGTGGTCTGGTGGGTCACCACCCTGGCGACCGATTTTGCCGTCGATATCGACGAGATCGATCAGCGACTCGCCAGCGCGCAGTTGCGCGAGGCCGAGATCGCCCGGACCCCGTTCCAGACGACAGCCCAGCACGTTCTGGTAGAAACCGAGCATTGACTCGAGGTCGACCGCGCGAATGACGACGTGGTCTATCAGTCGAATATTGATCGGGTTAGCCTCGGTCCTGGACATGACTGATCTTCTCCGCGAATAGAATTCAACTTGGGAAATAGTAAACCAACCGTTATAAATTGACAGTATTCCGAAGTTGATGGCGAAAGTTCGCGACACTAATTCCTACCCTTCACGGTGTATCCGGGCGGCTTGAAGATTGTTTCCCGCAAAGACGCCAGGAGCGTAAAGAAAACCTTGGCTGAATTCATAAACCGGTACTTACCCCTGCCCATCCCTTCGCGTCTTTTGCGCCTTTGCGGGAGCCATTCCCTCATGCCATAGGCGTTCGCCTCCACAGGCATAAAAAAAGCCAGCGCGAGGCTGGCTTTGATCGAATGATCGAGCGAGGCTACTCGTCGTCGTAATCGACGTCGGGGCGATCGACCAGCTCGACGTAAGCCATCGGCGCCTTGTCTCCGGACCGGTAGCCACACTTCAGGATGCGCAGGTAGCCGCCGGGACGCTCCTTGTAACGCGGACCGAGATCGCTGAACAGCTTGCCGACCGCTGCCTTGTCGCGAATTCGGCTGAAGGCGAGGCGACGATTCGACACGCTGTCTTCCTTCGCCAGCGTGATCAGCGGCTCGGCCACGCGGCGCAGCTCCTTGGCCTTGGGCAAGGTGGTGCGAATCACCTCGTTGTCGAACAGCGAAGCGGTCATATTACGGAACATCGCCTTGCGATGAGGGCTGTTGCGATTGAGCTGACGCCCACTGTTACGATGACGCATCGTGTATTCCTCTTAACTCGCTAACTTGTCGTTGTCGATGCTGGCGGGCGGCCAGTTTTCCAGGCGCATGCCCAGCGACAGGCTATACGACGCCAGCACGTCCTTGATCTCGGTAAGCGACTTCTTGCCCAGGTTCGGGGTCTTCAGCAGTTCGACCTCGGTGCGCTGGATCAGGTCGCCGATGTAGTAGATATTTTCCGCCTTGAGGCAGTTCGCCGAACGCACGGTCAGCTCGAGATCGTCTACCGGGCGCAGCAGGATCGGGTCGATATGCGATTCGGGCTCTCTCTCGGCCTCTTCGTCCTGCGGCTCGAGGTTGGTGAACACCGAGAGCTGATCTTTCAGAATGCTGCCCGCGATGCGGATCGCTTCCTCGGGATCGATGGTGCCGTTGGTCTCGATATCGATAATCAGCTTGTCCAGGTCGGTGCGCTGCTCGACGCGCGCCGCCTCGACGCTGTAGGCAATCTTGCGCACCGGCGAGAAGGACGCGTCCAGCTGCAGGTGACCGAGCGCCGCGTCTTCCTCGGAAGTCTGGCGCGCGTTGGCCGGCTGGTAGCCGCGGCCTTTCATCACGTGCAACGACATGTCCAGGGTGACGCTCTTGGTCAGGGTTGCAATGACGTAATCCGGATCGACGATTTCAATGTCGTGGTCCAGCTGGATATCGCCCGCGGTGACCACGCCCGGACCCTTCTTCGAAATGGTCAGCGTGGCCTCGTCGCGCGCGTGCATGATGATACCGACACCCTTCAGGTTGAGCAGGATGTCGATGACATCTTCCTGCACACCGTCGATCGTGGTGTATTCATGCAGCACGCCCTCGATGCGGCAGTCGACAATCGCGCAACCGCGTACCGACGACAGCAGAATGCGGCGCAGCGCATTGCCGAGGGTGTGGCCAAAACCGCGTTCCAGCGGTTCGATCGAAACTTTGGCATGGTAAGTCTCCTGCTCTTCGACTTTTACATGCTTCGGCTTCAGTAAATCAGAGTACATTTTAGACATAGATTACCCGCTATTATTTGGAGTAAAGTTCAACGACAAGCTGTTCATTGATATCCGGCGGCAAATCGGTCCGCTCGGGCAGAGCCTTGAACGTGCCTTCGAATTTGCTCGGGTCGACCTCGACCCAGTCCGGCAGCCCGACCTGCTCGGCCAGCGCCAGCGCCTCGGCGATACGCGCCTGCTTGCGCGACTTTTCACGCACGCTGACGACGTCGGAGGCTTTCACCACGTAGGACGGTATATTGACCACGCTACCGTTTACCATGATCGCCTTGTGGTTGACCAGCTGCCTCGCCTCGGCGCGGGTCGAACCGAATCCCATGCGATAGACCACGTTATCCAGGCGCGCTTCGAGCAACTGCAACAGGTTTTCACCGGTGGAGCCTTTCAGGCGCGAGGCTTCCTTGTAGTAATTGCGGAACTGGCGCTCGAGAATACCGTAGATGCGGCGCAGTTTCTGTTTTTCGCGCAACTGCAGGCCGTAATCCGACTGGCGCGGCTTGCGCGTGCCCGCGCCATGCTGGCCCGGGGGATTATCGATCTTGCACTTGGTGTCGACCGCGCGACGCGAGGATTTCAGACTGAGATCCGCACCTTCGCGACGCATCAACTTGCATTTCGGTCCAATATATTTAGCCATATCTCGCTACCCGCCTATACGCGTCGTTTTTTCGGTGGACGACAGCCATTGTGCGGAATCGGCGTGACGTCATCGATGTGCGAAATCTTGAAACCGATCGCGTTCAGCGCGCGCACCGCCGAATCGCGTCCCGGGCCCGGTCCCTTGACCATGACCTCGAGGTTTTTCATGCCCATTTCCTGGGCCGCCTGGCCGGCGCGCTCGG
>JBFGQE010000157.1:0-6484 GCA_041564355.1 Gammaproteobacteria bacterium
CAACTGACGAATAGCCGCAGCGCCACCTTGAAAGCCGCGCTGGAGCGCTCCTTGGCGGGCAAGAAGATGCCGATCGTCATTCAGTCCGACGCCGGGTCGCCCGTGCAATCGCTGGTCACCGCGATGGACGTGGTCGGCCAGCTGGGGTTGACCCAGGTTTCCATCGCCACCACCCGACCCATCGAGTAAGTCATCGCCGAAGTACCCGACAAAGCCCCGCCGCTGACACCGATCGAGGGAAACCCGACCGGCGTCAAGGCCTACCGCGCGCTGCTTGGGCTTGCCTTCGAGCACAAGATCTACTTTCTGCTCGCGGTCATCGGCATGGTTATCTTCGCCGCATCCGATGCAGCTTTCGCTTACATGATGAAACCGCTGATGGACGACGGCTTCATCGACCGCGATCCTCTGGTCATCAAGCTGATCCCGATAGCGATCGTACTGATATTCGTGGTGCGCATGGTCGCCGTGTTCATGCGCAGCTATTGCATGGATTTTATCGGCCGCAGCGTGATCCAGAGCCTGCGCAGCATGATGTTCGAAAAACTGCTGACGCTGACCAGCGACGAGTATGACCAGTCGTCGACCGCGTCGATCGTGACCCGCTTTTCCTACGACGTGGAACAGGTCGCCAAGTCGGTATCCTCGTCCCTGACGGTGTTCATCCAGGACAGCCTGCGCATCATCGTATTGCTCGGTTACATGATCTGGCTCAACTGGCAGCTAACCGCGATTTTCCTGCTCGCCGGTCCCATCGTGTTTTTAATCGTGGTGCGCATTTCGGGGCGGTTTCGCCGAATCAGCAAGAATATCCAGCAATCCATGGGCGGTGTGACCCAGGTCGCGCAGGAAGTCGTCGACGCGAATCGCATCGTCAAGATTTTCGGCGGCGAGGAATTCGAACGCGGCAAGTTCAACCGGGTGAACAAGAACAACCTGATGCTGCACATGAAGATGTCGATCGCGCAGTCGATCAGCATGCCACTGATCCAGCTCGTCGTCGCGATTGCGTTTGCCGCGATCGTGGCCTTCGCCACCTCCGAGTCGATGCGAGGGGTTATTTCGACCGGTGATTTCGTCTCCTTCATATTCGCGATGACCATGTTGCTCGCGCCGATGCGGGTGCTGTCGTCGATCAACGCGAGCATTCAGAAAGGCATCGCGGCCGGAGAGAGCGTGTTCGAATTCAACTCGCGGGACAGCGAGCACAACGAGGGCGATGTGCCCCTCGAGCGCGCGCGCGGACATCTCAGCTTTCGCGACGTCGTGCTGCGCTACCGGCGCAGCGAACAGCGCGTGCTGGACCAGATCAGTTTCGAGGTCGAGCCCAATCAGACCATTGCCATCGTCGGCCGCTCGGGCAGCGGCAAGTCGAGCCTGGTCAACCTGATTCCGCGATTATACGAGTACGACGAGGGCGAAGTCTGTCTCGACGGTGAGCGAATCGACCGCTACAACATACGCGACCTCCGCCGGCAAATAGCCTACGTTGGTCAGGACGTGCGCCTGTTTAACGATACGATCCGGAACAACATCGCTTACGGTATCGCTGATGAGGTCGACGAAGCGCAGATCATCGAGGCGGCCAGGCAGGCCCATGCCTGGGAATTTATTGTCGAAATGCCCGACCAGCTCGATACCGAGGTCGGCGAGCGCGGCGTGCTGCTTTCCGGCGGACAGCGCCAGCGCATTGCGATCGCGCGGGCGCTCCTGAAAAATGCCCCGATCCTGATTCTCGACGAGGCCACTTCGGCGCTCGATACCGAGTCGGAGCGCTATATCCAGCAGGCGATGAAGCAGCTCATGCAGAATCGCACCACGCTGGTAATCGCGCACCGGCTGTCCACGATCGAACACGCTGACCGAATCATCGTCATGGACCAGGGCAAGGTCGTCGAGCAAGGCAGTCATGCCGAGCTCCTTGCCAACGACGGGATTTATTCGAAGCTGCACTCGATGCAATTCCAGGACACCGCGGAAAGCGGGTTGCTGCCGGATAAACGTCCGCCGATCGTGCGCAGCTCGGTACTCAACAAGTCGCTGATGCAAAACTGGATCAACCTGTCGTCACAGCGACGCCAGGGATGGTGGTTGTGGTCGATCAACCCGCTCTCGGTGTTGCTGATGCCGTTATCGGTGCTGTTTTATCTCGCTGTCAGCCTGCGCCGCGCGGGCTATCGTTTGGGCCTGCTGCGTTCGCACAGGTTGCCGGTAACGACTATCGTGGTGGGCAATATTACGCTCGGGGGGAACGGCAAGACCCCGATCGTCGTTGCACTATACCAGCTTCTCAGCGAATGCGGATATCGCCCGGCCATTATCACTCGCGGTTACAAGAGCGGCAATGAAGACAAGATTCAAATTCTGCATGGCGGCCTGACCGACAATGCGGTCGGTGACGAGGCCAATATGATGTCGGAGATTTGCCGCTGTCCGATCGGGGTCGGCTCCGACCGTGTCGGTGCCGCGCACAGGATACTGGAGCAATTCCCGAACACCGATCTGATCCTGTCCGACGACGGCCTGCAGCATTACCGGCTGAAACGTGATATCGAGATCGCGGTGTGCCGGTTCCTGTCGCTCGGCAACGGCCTGATGATTCCTGCCGGGCCGCTGCGCGAGCCGCGCAAACGCCTGCGGCAGGTCGACATCACGATCAATCGTGACAGTGACCAGGTGATCGAATCACTGGGTGAGGTGTGGAATCTTTTCCGCCCCGAGGAGCGCAGGCCGATCAGCGATTTTCAACGGCGCCAGGTACACGCACTGGCCGGGATTGGTTTTCCGGAAATTTTCTTCGCCAGCCTTGCGCAAATGGGCGTCGACCTGATCGAACATGAATTTCCCGACCACCACGAATTCAGCGCGCAGGACCTGATGCTGAAACCCGACCTGCCGATTCTGGTTACGCACAAGGATGCGGTAAAATTGAAAGGCATCGCCCGCGAAAACATCTGGGTGGTGCCGTTACAAATTGAACTGAGTGAAAGCCTGCGCCAGGAAATTCTGGAGCTGCTGGAGAGCCGACATCGTGGATAAGCACCTACTGGACATACTCGTGGACCCGGTTACCAAGGGACCTTTGATTTACGACAAGAAACGGCAGGAACTCATATCCCGCGGTTCCCGGCTGGCGTACCCGATACGCGATGGCATACCGGTGATGCTGCCGGAGGAAGCGCGCGAGCTGACCAGCGAAGAGATCGAGGCGCTGGGCTGAGCCGATGAGCGAGGCTTTTCGTATCGTGATCCCGGCGCGCTACGCGTCGGTCAGGCTGCCGGGCAAACCGTTACGTGAAATTTGCGGCAAGCCGATGATCGAATGGGTTTACCGGGCGGCGAGCGCGTCGAGCGCCAGCGAAGTGATCGTGGCGACCGATGATCAGCGTATTGTCGACGTGGTCGAAGGATTGGCCGGGCGCGCCTGCATGACGGACAGCTCTCATCGCAGCGGCAGCGATCGGATTCTCGAGGTTGCCCGACAGTTGAACTGGAGCGCCGACAGCATCGTCGTCAACCTGCAGGGCGACGAGCCGCTGATGCCGGCAGAAAACATGAGCCAGGTCGCCGCCTTGCTGGCGCAAGACAATTGCTCGATGGCCACGCTGCACAAGCCGATCGACGCAAGCGCGGCGCAGGACCCGAACGTGGTCAAGCTGGTGCCGGACCGCGAGGGCCGGGCGCTTTACTTCAGTCGGTCACCGATTCCGTACCAACGCAACCCGGGCGAGGCGCCTTTTTACGGGCACATCGGTATTTACGCATATCGTGTCGGTTTTCTCGAGATTTTTAGCGAGCTTGAACCCTGCGAGCTGGAGCTGGCCGAATCGCTCGAACAGCTGCGCGCGCTTTGCTACGGCTATCGTATCGCTACCGCGTTGGCGCGGAGTATGCCGGGTCCCGGTATCGATACCGAAGAAGATCTGGTCCGGGTCGAGACAATCCTGCAGGCCGAGCCAAAATGAAATATCGGTGGCACCTGGTCGAGCATCAGACCCTGTTCGAAAAGTATTTCAAACTCGACCAGTACAGCCTCTCGCATGAGCTCTTCGAGGGCGGCAACAGTCCGGTTATCACGCGGGAGATTTTCGAGCGCGGAGTGGTCGTCGCGGTACTGCCGTTCGACCCGAATCGGCGCAAAGTGGTGCTGATCGAGCAGTTTCGTGCCGGCGCGATCGCCGATCCCGAGAACCCGTGGCTGGTCGAGTGTGTTGCCGGCGTAATCGAAAGCGGAGAGTCCGAGAAAGACGTCGCGCTGCGCGAATGCGTCGAGGAAACCGGTTGCCCAATCCGTAACCTCGAGGTGATCAGCCGCTACTATGTCAGTCCGGGCGGTACCAGCGAGCATTGCAGCCTGTTTTGCGGCCAGGTCGACAGCGAGGGTGTCGATGGCATACACGGGCTTGCAGACGAACACGAGGATATCCGCGTACTCGTCGTCGATACCGAGGAAGCCTACGCCTGGGTAGGCGATGGCCGGATTCGTTCATCGGCAACGATCATTGCGCTGCTGTGGCTGCAGCTGAACGAGGAACGCCTGGCGCGCAGCGCGTCGGGTCGGCAGGATCAACCGTGCCAGCCCGCTTGATTACTCGCCAGGATCGCTCGATTCGGGCAGAGCGGGGCGAGCCACCGAGCGCCGTTCGCGCCGGGCTTACTCCAACCAGCGGGCAGCGAACACGGCCGCGCCGCCGACCAGCATCAATCCCGAAATCAGCAGTAACAGCTCGGCCATGGTGATATTGAATACGATCAGCGGGCTGTAGCCGCAGGTCGTCTGTACCTCGAACAGGAAGGGCAGCCACCGGTCCGGTGCAAACCAGTCCGGCGTGCCGAGGTCCATATCGCATTCGCCAAATATCCAGCCGCGCTCGATCGCGAGAACCCGCCAGCTGCGTTCAACCAGTATCGCCAGGATCGCGACATTAAGCGCATGCAGGACTTTCATCGCCGTGGCCGAACGGGTGCAAAACAGCGCGAACAATGCAAGCAGCACCATCGCCGCAAGCCACAGGCGCACATGAATGCACAGTACGCAAGGCCACTCGTCGAGCACGTACTGGTAGTAGAGCGCGGCGGCTTCGAGCGCGATGCCGATCAGGATCAGGGCAACCCAGTAGCGCCGCTGACCTCCCAGGCGGATGATGAAATCGAGCATCAGCCGGCGCTTTTCGCGTCGATCACGGGTATTTCGGCCGCGGCGCGTTTGCTTAGCATGCTGGCGCCGTCGGCGGTGATCAGGATATTTTCTTCGTGCACCATCATTTTTCCATCGGCGAAACTCATGCCGGGTTCCAGCGTGATGACCATGCCGGGCTTTAACGGGGTATTGTCCCGTGCCGTCAGGGAGGGCCACTCGGTAAGCTGCGCGCCAAGTCCGTGACCCATGCGCCCGATTTCGTTACCCTGCGCGCCGCCGGCCTCGAGCACGTCCCACATCGCGCGCCAGATATCGGTCGTGGTCGCCCCGGGACGCGCCGCGGCAAAACCGGCCTCGGTGCTCTGGTAGACCGTGTCATACGCGCGCCTCGCCAGATCAGACACCTGGCCGAAGGCATAGTTGCGATCGAAATCGCAATAATAGCCGTCGAACACGGTGCCGGTGTCGATAATCAGTATATCGCCAGGCGCCAGTTTGCGGTCGCCGGGTCCCATGATGATGTCGCCATAACCTTCGGGACCCGATGCGGAGACGATATATGGCGTGTGATCGGCGCCGCGCTGCAGCAGATCGATGCGCATCTTGCGTACGATGTCGCGCTCGCTGTCGCCGATCGCAGCAAAGTCCGGCAATGCGTTGAAACTGTCCGAGGCGAGTTCACAGACATAGCGTATTTTTTCGATCTCGGCGCTGGACTTGACGCTGCAAAGCTCGAGCAACATCAGTGCGCAATCGACAAATTCGGCGTTGCTCAGGGTCTCGGCGAGCCGTTTAAAGTCGTTTGCCGGCATGCGCAAGTGGCTCTCGACGCCAAGGGTGGTGCCGAACTGGCCGAAGCGCCGCGGCAGGCCCGCCAGGGTATCCGCGAGCAGGCCGATACCGTCGTCCACCGGGTTAGGCGAGGACCAGCTGCGGATATCATCGATCCAGCAGCGCTTCATGCCCTCGACCCCGATACTCGGGATAACCGCGATAGGCTTGCCCTCGAGCGGCAGAACGAGAAACCATGGACGCGTCGGGCTTTGCCAGAACTGGGTCAGAAAGCCGGTAAAATACCTGACCTGCGCCTCGGTCGTCAGCAATAATGCATCGACCTGAAGCGCGTGCATCATTTGCTGCGCGCGCGCGGCGCGGGCCTCGAATTCCTGCTGGTTAAAACCGCGTGGTGGCGACGCATCCATCGTGTTAGGCCACCAGTCGCTGGTAAAGCTCGGGGTCGGTCGCGCCCTCGGTGCCGATTACGAAAATGCGGCTTTCGCGATCGAAACCAAGCTGCGCGGCAAGCGCTGGATCACTCCCTGCGGCCAGCGCCGTGGCGAGTCC
>JBFGQE010000158.1:0-6450 GCA_041564355.1 Gammaproteobacteria bacterium
AAAGCTTTTACATCCCCGGGCTGCTGCACGACATCGGTCGACTCGTCATGTATTTGAAGCTGCCCGGCCTGATGCACGAGCTGTTGCTGCAGCGCGAGACCCAGGGACGCAGCATGTTTCTGCTGGAACAGGAAAGGCTGGATTATTGCCACGCGGATATCGGCGCGCGGTTGCTCGAAATATGGCAGCTACCGCCCTCGATCTGGGAGCCGGTCGCCTGCCACCACCATCCCGGGCTCGCCAGTGAATACGAGCCGGCTTCCTGCGTAATCCATATCGCCGATGCCTGGGTCAATACGCAGCGTGGCGGCAGTAGCGGCAGCGCTTTCGAGCTCAGGATCGAGCCGTATGCGCTGCGACGAGTCAATATCGAAATCGAGGAGATCGGGCGTATCGGGAATAACGCCGGCGAGCTTACCCGCGCGGTTGCGCGCCAGTTTCTGAACCACTAGCCCAGTACCAGCGTGGCCATTCCGAGAAACGCGATGATACCGATTACATCGGTTACCGTCGTCAGCACCACGCCGCCGGCAATTGCCGGGTCGACGCCGAGCTGGCGTAACACGACCGGTATGACCGCCCCGGCCAGCGCCCCGGCCAGCAGGTTTACGATCAGCGCAAAAGCGATGACCGCACCGATATTGAAATTGCCGAACCAGATAATCGAAAGCGAGGCAACGACCAGGGCCCAGAGCAGGCCGTTGAGCAGGCCGACCGATATCTCTTTCTTGATCAGCGAACGATAGTTCGAGCTGCCCAGCTGGCCCAGGGCGAGGCCACGGATTGCGATCGTGAGCGTCTGCGAGCCGGCGATACCGCCCATGCTGGGCACAATGGTAATCAGGATTGCGAGGGCGACGACCTGGTCCAGGATGTCTTCGAAAAAGCCGATGACCCAGGCCGCGAGGAACGCGGTTAGCAGGTTGATGCCGAGCCAGATGCCGCGACGCCTGCTGGTTACCAGCACCGGCGAAAACATGTCTTCTTCCTCGGACAGGCCGGCCATGCCCATGATCGAGTGGTCGCCCTCGTCGCGAATGACGTCGACCACGTCGTCGACCGTAATGCGTCCGATCAACTTGTGTTCCTCGTCGACGATGGGCGCGCTGATCAGGTCGTTGCGTTCGAATTCGCGGGCAACCTCGGTGTCGGACATGTGGGCATGCATCGCGTCGACATCGGTTCGCATCAGGTCACGCACCAGCGCATCGGGATCGTTGGTCAGCAGGTCGCTGAGGTAAAGCGCTCCCAGGTAGTGATCGTGCCGGTCGGTCACGAACAGCTGATCGGTCTGATCGGGCAGCTCGCCACGCATGCGCAGATAACGCAACACCACGTCGAGCGTTACGTCGGCGCGTATCGTGACCTGGTCGAGGTTCATCAGTCCGCCGGCCGTATCCTCGCTGTACGACAGCACCGGTTCGAGACGTTCGCGCTTGAACTTGTCGAGCGTGTGCAACGTCTTGACCAGCTTGTCGGTCGACAGTGCCAGAATGATGTCGGCCTGGTCGTCGACGTCGGGCAGGGTTTCGACGATGGCGGCTATTTCATCGGGTTCGAGGGTATTCAGGTGGGCGTCGCTGACATCGTCCTGGGTTTCGAGCAGAACCCGTCCGAGGTCTTCGCGACGGATCAGCGGCCACAGCGAATCGCGTTGATGGGCGGGCAGCGAGTCGAGCAGCATCGCGACTTCGGCGACGTTGGTCGTTTGCAGAATTTTCGAGATTTCGGCGTCGTCGTCGCTGTCGAGCGCGACCGAAACATCCTGGCGCAGCTGCTCGAAATCTTCCTCGGCCATCGAACTTATTCGTCTTCGCCGAATCGATTTTCGATCAGGCCGACGAGCGCGTTACGACACTCCCGTTCATCCTCGCCTTCGATTTCGACTTCCAGCACGACGCCCTTGCTTGCGGCCAGCATCATGACCCCCATGATGCTCTTCGCATTGACGCGGTTGCCTTTCTTGCTGAGGTATACCTCGCTGGCGAATCGACTCGCACAATTGACCAGCTTGGATGCCGCCCGGGCATGCAGTCCGAGCTTGTTGATAATGGTGATATTTTCCCTGATCATTCGATATCCCGGTGCCGGATCGAGAGCTTAGCACGGTCCTGCATCAACTCGCCGGCAATTCTTTCGGCGAGATAAACCGAGCGGTGCTTGCCGCCGGTACAGCCGATAGAGATCGTCATGTAACTGCGATTTTCCTGCTCGAAGCGCGGTATCCAGGTTCGCAGAAAATCGTGAATCGAGTTAAACATTTCCTCGACCTCGGGATACTGCTGCAGGTAGTCGCATACCTCCCGGTCGAGTCCGGACAGCGCGCGCAGGTTGGCTTCCCAGTGGGGATTTGGCAGGCAACGAACGTCGAAGACGAAATCGGTATCTGCCGGCACGCCGTTCTTGAAGCCGAAAGACTGCACCAGGATGCCCATCTCGGCGCTGCTTTGCGACAGCAGTCGGCTGATGATCATCTGGCGCAACTCGTGGACGTTGAGGTCAGTGCTGTCGATCGACAGGTCGGCATTGGCGTGAATGTCCTCGAGCAGCTTGCGTTCCTGCTCGATCGCGTCGGCCAGTGGCAGTCCGAGCCTCGACAGCGGGTGCTTGCGCCGGGTTTCGCTGAAACGCTTGAGCAGCCTGGAAGAATCGCAGGTCAGAAACAGCAGCTTGAGGGGCAGGCTGTGTTTGGCGAGGTGGCGCAGGATGTCGGCGAATCGATCGGAGTCGTCGAGCCCGCTGCGCGCATCGATCGATACCGCGACCTGGTCGTAGGGATTCGGCGACGCATTGATCATGTTGTCGACGAGCTCGGGCAGCATCCCGAGCGGCAGGTTGTCGATACAGTAGTAACCGGCGTCCTCGAGCGTATGCAGTGCGACGGTTTTACCCGAACCGGACAAGCCGCTGACGATAACCAGTTTCATTTCGAGTTATGCCCGACAGCCATGCACTGGCGCGATCATTCCTCGGCCGCGCGGATGATTTGCTCGACTTCGTCGCTGCTGCCGGCGGCACGGATCGCCTCGCAGATATCCGCCTGGGAAAAGATACGCGCCAGCGAGGACAGGATCATCAAATGCTCCTCGGTCGCTTCCTCGGGGATGATAATGCTGAACACGAGATCGACGGGCTGGTTGTCGGGCGCTTCGAAATTGACCGGCTCGCTCAGGCGAAAAAAACAGCCGATGGTTTGCTCGAGATCGGGGCTGCGGGTATGGGGTACGGCGAAACCCTGGCCGAGGCCGGTGCTGCCGAGTCGCTCGCGGTCGAGCAGGCCGTTATACAGCGTAGAACGGGAAAGTTCGGTTTGCTCGGCGACCGTGGACGCGATCAGTTCCAGCAGCTTTTTTTTGCTGGAAATTTCGGTATCGAGGAAAATTCTACGCGGTGACAAAAGGGGAGAGATTGTCATGGAACGGTAGCCAGAGTGCTTTTTGCCGGTATTCGATGCGCGCATGTTATGCAATTCGGGGGAGTATGCAAGGGTATTGCGTCTCGTTGCGCGCAAAAAAACGGGGAAGCGAACTTCCCCGTTTGGATCTCAGGCCAGTTCCGCGGCCGATCCCTTTAGCCGGTGGCTTTTCAGTTTTTCCTTGTGTTTCTTTCCCTGACGATCAAGTTTATCCACGAGGCCATCGATCGCGGCGTACATGTCGTCCCGAACATCGTCGGCGTGCAGGTTACCGCCGCTGACGTGCAGGGTCGCTTCGGCCTTGTGACGCAGTTTTTCGACAGTCAGCACGATATGTATATCGAGTGCCTGGTCGAAGTGTCGGTCGAGGCGAGCGATTTTTTCATTGACATAGTGCCGCATGGAATCGGTGATTTCGACGTGATGGCCGCTTAAACTTACTTGCATCTGTAACCTCCTCGGCTGTGAGATTCGCATCACTGCGAATCGATTGTGTCTCAAAAGAGACGTTTGCGCTCGTTGGACGGGGGAATATTCAACGCTTCCCTGTACTTGGCAACGGTCCTCCTGGCCACGTTAATCCCCTGTTCACCCAATAATAAGGCTATCTTGTTGTCGCTCAACGGTTTTTCAGGTTTTTCCGCGGCAACGAATTTTTTAATGATCGCACGAATCGCGGTGGCGGAACATTCGCCACCGTCGGCGGTACCGACGTGGCTCGAAAAGAAGTACTTGAATTCGAGTATGCCGCGCGGCGTATGCATGTACTTGTGCGTGGTGACTCTCGAGATCGTCGACTCGTGCATCTCGAGCAGTTCGGCAATATCGCGCAGCACCATAGGCTGCATCGCTTCCTCGCCGTAGTCAAGAAAGGCATGCTGTCGCTCGACGATGGCGCGCGCCACGCGCAGCAGGGTATCGTTGCGACTCTGCAGGCTTTTGATGAACCAGCGTGCTTCCTGCAGATGATCTTTCAGGTAAGTATTCTGGTCGCTGTTGTCGCTGCGCTTGATCAGGCTGGCGTACTGGTCGTTAACCCGCAGGCGCGGTGCGTTGTCAGGATTGATACTGACATGCCATCGACCGGCGTGGCGGGTTACGTAAACGTCGGGCACGATGTACTCGGCATGGTTCTGGCTGATGCTGTGGCCGGGATGCGGGTTGGTGGTCTGGATCAGCTTGATGATCTCGGCCAGTTCCGCGTCGTTCGCCTGCAGGCGGCGTTTGAGCAAGGCGACGTCATTACCTGCCAGATGCTCGAGGTAGCGGTCGACCAGCACCAGGGCTTTCGCCAGGTGCGGCGTTTCCGGGTCGTACTGGCCCAGCTGGATTGCCATGCACTCGGCCGGGCTGCTGGCCGCGACGCCGACCGGATCGAAGCGCTGTACCAGATGCAGCACGGCCTCGATCTCGTCGAGTTCGAGCTCCGCGTGCTGTTTTTGCATTCCCTCGTGTATGTCTTCGACGCTTTCGGTCAGGTATCCGCTATCGTCGATCGAATCGATGATCGCCATGCCGATATCGTGGTCGACTTCGGACAGGTGCGCACAGTCGAGCTGCCACACCAGGTGCTTCTTCAGCGAGTCTTCCTCGCCGGCCTGGTTTTCGAACAGGTCGCGGTGATCGTCACGCATGCCGGAGGATTGCGACGACGAGTTTGGCTGGCCGTCGTAGATGTGATCCCAGCGCGCGTCGATTTCGAGTTCATCGGGCAGCCGCTGCTCGGCACGATTTTCGCTGACCGTGCTGGTGGGAATCTTGAAGTCGGTGGAGTCTTCGCCGTTGGCGCCGGACTCGCGCTGCGCGTCGACGTCGAAGACGGTGATTTCACCGAGGTTATCGTCCTGTTCGAGTAGCGGATTGGCATCGAGCGTGGCCTGGATTTCGGTCTGTAACTCGAGCGAGGACAGTTGCAGCAGCTTGATCGCCTGCTGTAACTGGGGGGTCATCGTCAAGCTCTGGCCGATGCGCAGTTGCAGGCTTTGCTTCATAGGCGGAAAGGTTCCTCAGGCGGGATTATATAAGAATATTTGTTATCTCCCATGCAGCTAGTTATAGCTTAAAATCGTCTCCCAAGTAAATCTTTCTGACCATTTTATTGGCCAAAATGGTATCCGGGTCACCCTCCGCGAGAATGCTGCCATCGCCCATGACATAGGCGCGGTGGCAGATCTTGAGCGTCTCGCGCACGTTGTGGTCGGTAATCAACACCCCGATGCCACGGTCCGCGAGCTGCCGAACGATCGACTGGATGTCGATGACCGATATCGGATCGACCCCGGCGAAGGGCTCGTCAAGTAAAATGAAATCGGGCTGATTGGCCAGCGCACGCGCGATTTCGACGCGGCGGCGCTCGCCACCGGATAGGGAAATACCTTCGCTGTCACGCAAATGCTCGATCTGAAAATCCTCGAGCAGGTTCTCCAGCATCGTGTCCCGGCCGGGCCTGTCGAGATCCCGGCGCAGCTGCAGTATGGCCAAAATATTCTGTTCCACGGTCAGGCTGCGAAAAACCGAGGCTTCCTGCGGCAGGTAACCGATGCCGAGACGCGCGCGCTGGTGCATCGGCAGGTGGGCAATCGGTCGGTCGTTCAGGCGAATCGAGCCCGAATCGTTTTCGATCAGGCCGACGATCATGTAGAAACAGGTTGTTTTTCCGGCGCCGTTAGGTCCCAGCAGGCCGACGATTTCCCCGCTTTTCACCTGCAGGCTGACCGACTTGACGACTTCGCGTCGGCGGTAGGACTTGGCCAGATTGCTGGCCTCGAGGATGTTACTCGGGACTGCCAAGCTACTCGGCCTGGTCGGAGCGAGGTTGAATCAGCATCTTGACCCGCTCGTCAGGTTTACCGTTACCGGCCTGGATCGCGTTGCTCTCGGTATTGATCCGGATCTGGTTGCTCTCGATGGTATCGCCGTTACGGCTGAAGCGGGCCTCGTCGAACAGCTCCAGCCGGGACTCGGATTCGATGTAATTTATCCTGTTCGCCTGGCCGAGCATTTCCTTGCGCTCGTCGTCGAGCTGGCGGAAAGTC
>JBFGQE010000159.1:0-6408 GCA_041564355.1 Gammaproteobacteria bacterium
CGAGGGCGTGGCGACGCGGGCCGCCGGGCTGGTGGTTGACGGCGTGGTGCAGAATTACCTGCTGGATAGCTACTCGGCGAGAAAATTGAAACTGAGCTCGACAGGACATGCCAGCGGCGTGCATAACCTGGCGCTTGCCGACACCGGCAAGTCATTCGACGATTGCGTCGCGGCGATGCAGCGCGGCCTGGTCGTCACCGAGTTGATGGGGCATGGCGTAAACACGGTCACCGGCGACTATTCGCGAGGCGCGGCTGGTTTCTGGGTAGAGAACGGGTGTCTCGATTACCCGGTCGAAGAAGTTACCATTGCGTCTAACCTGCGCGACATGTATCGCGGGATTGTCGAAATCGGCTCCGATATCGACCTGCGCGGCAGCATTCGCTGCGGGTCGATTCTGCTGGAAAACATGACCATCGCCGGCAGTGACTGATATGCCCTCGCGCGCTACTTGCCTGCTGTTGTCGCTGTTACCCTTCGCGCCTCTTGCGCTGGCGCAGAATCCGGGCGACGCGCCGGGTTACGTGTTCAGCGTAACGGTGAATTCGCCACAGCAACTCGATGTCGTGCTGAGGCGAGCCGAGGAGCTGCGTGAACTGTTCAACCCGGAAGAGCACAGCCGCATCGCGATCGTGCTGCATGGCGATGAACTGCAGTTATTCCGCAAGGATAATTACGCGTCGAACCAGTCGGTGGTGGAGCGTGCGCGATTGCTGGACGAGGATAATATTATCGATATCAAAGCCTGCCAGACGATGATGCGCATGCTCGAAATCGAGCAGCAGGAATTGCCCGGTTTTATCGAGCAGGTGCCGTTTGCGCCAGCCGAAATCGAACGCCTGCAGCGCGAGGAGGGTTTTACCCGGTTATAGTTTCCAGTCTACCTGCCGCAGCGTCATCAGGCTCGAGGTTTCACCCGATTCGAGCCTCTCGATCCGCAGCGGCAGCATGGGGTTGTCGACGTCGTAGTAATATTTGATTTTCGCCCTGCTGCGCGTCGTTACCTGCTCGTAAATGTTGGCCTCGAGTCGTTTGCCCTGGACCACGACGTGGCCGGTGCCACCGGAATTGATTTGCGCACCAACCAGTTTCCCCTTGTGATAAAAATCGAAACTCCTGCCGCGTAATCCGTCGCGCGTCATCTGCGCGGCTAGCAGGTGGATGCTCTGGTAGTCATACACTTCTCGGTCGAGCGGTAGCTCTCGGCGCTTGCCCTTGCGCATCACGCTGAGCCTGGCGTTGGCCCAGTCGAAACTGGCCGCCTCCTGTTGCTGCGGCCGTTTTTCATCGGTGATCGAGATCTCGAGCAGGCGAAACCCGTCGGCGGTCCGCGCGAATCGGGTCTCGTTTACCGGGCGTTTCCTGATAAACCACGCGTAGACGCTGCGCGGTTTGGTGGTCATGCGCCAGTGCCAGGAATCCCCCTCCCGGCGCAGACTCAGTTCCGAGTGCGCGACATGCATGCCACCCTGGTACAGGTTGTAGCTCGCGGTAAACGCGCGCAACGGTATCTCTGCGGCGGAAGCCTCCGCTGCAGCCAGCACCATTGCGAGCAGGCTAGGGATTAAACAGAATCGGGGCTTTGAGCGGTTGCTGTTCAAAATAAACGGTGCCTTGATCAATATGAATTCGATTGTCGCTAAACCATTGCAATAACTGCGGGTACATCTGGTGTTCCAGCCGGTGGCCTTTTCGCTGCAGGTCTTCGGCGCTGTCGCCGGGCTCGATCGGGTAACTGCCCTGCAGCAATACCGGTCCGTCATCGAGTTCCGCGGTAACCAGGTGGATGCTGACCCCGTGACGGGTTTCTTGATTGTCCAGTGCGCGTTGATGCGTGTTCAAACCCTTGTAGGCCGGCAGCAGCGAGGGGTGAATGTTGAGAATACGACCGGGGAAGGCGTCGATAAAGGCCCGGCCCAGGATGCGCATGAAGCCGGCCAGCACGATCAGGTCGGGCGAGACCGCGTCGAGGATTTCTCGCAACGCTTCGTCGAAGGCTTCCCGGTTTGCGAAATCGCGATGATCCAGGACGCGCGTAGCAATGCCGTGACGGGTCGCGCGGGTCAGCCCGTAAGCGTCTGGATTATTAGATAACACCAGGCTGATGGACGCGCGCAGGAAGCCCTTTTCGATGGCATCGATGATCGATTGCAGGTTGCTGCCGTTACCCGAGATCAGGATCGCCAGCCGTGGCGGTTCGCTCATACGAAACAGACCGCCGGATTGTTCTCGCGGAGGATGATTTCGCCGATTTCCCAGGCGGATTCGCCGAGCTCGCCGAGACGGTCGAGGCAGTTCGCGACATCGGCGCTGTCGACGATCAGCACCATACCGACGCCACAGTTGAAGGTGCGCAGCATCTCCAGTTGTTCGATATTGCCGCCGCGTTGCAGCCACTCGAACACCGGCGGCAGCTGCCAGCTGGACAGATCGATGCGCGCGCAGCACGAGTCCGGCAGGATGCGCGGAATATTATCCACCAGACCTCCACCGGTAACGTGCACGATTCCGCGCGGCATACAGGTCTCGGCCAGCGCCAGCAGGTTTTTCACATAAATCCGCGTCGGCGTCATCAGCACGTCGGCCAGCGGTTGACCCCCACAGTCGCCGCCGGGGTCGGCCCCGGTCGCGTCGACGACCTTGCGCACCAATGAATAACCGTTCGAATGGATACCGGACGAAGCCAGCGCGATCAGGCGGTTGCCCGGCGCGACACGACTGCCGTCGATGACCCGGTCTCGCTCGACGATGCCCACGCAGAAACCGGCCAGGTCGAAATCCTTGTCGGCGTAAACACCAGGCATTTCCGCGGTTTCGCCCCCGATTAACGCGCAGCCGGCGAGCCTGCAGCCTGCGGCAATGCCCTCGATTACCTTTTGTGCCTGTTCGACCTCGAGGTGTCCGGTGGCATAGTAATCGAGGAAAAACAGCGCCTCGGCCCCGAGTACGGCGATATCGTTGGCGCACATTGCGACCAGGTCGATGCCGATGCTGTCGTAACGTTCAAATTCGACGGCCAGCTTCAACTTGGTGCCGACCCCGTCGGTACCCGATACCAGCAGCGGGTTCGAGTAGCGCTGCAGTGGCAATTCGAACAAACCGCCGAAACCGCCGATACTACCCACGCAGCCGTCTCGATGCGTCGATTTGATCGCCGGCTTGATACGCTCGACCAGCTCGTTTCCGGCATCGATATCGACGCCGGCCTCGCGATAGCTCAGTGAGGGATCAGCATTCATGCTTTAGTTCTGTTCAGGAAATATTATGGGTGTGCTATTTTACACGGCTTGTATCGAAATGTCCGTGTAGCGGATGCGAGAAATAATGCCGTTGAAAAAACTTATGCTGCTGGGAGTGATCCTGGCATTCTGGTGTTTATCGGTAAAGGCCGTGATTGTCGAAGACCTCTACACGGTCGAACTGCCGATCGCGGACCAGACCACGAGCCTGCGCCTTGAATCCTTTAGCGAGGCTTTCAGGCAGGTCATCGTCAAGGTCAGCGGATCCGACGACGCATTGCGCAGCCCGGCATTCAAGGCCCCGATCGAGCGCAGCGCCCGCTATGTCAAGCAGTTCCGCTACATCAACCGCAGCCAGCCGGATGACGAGGAATTCGATGCGGGGCGTCTTTACCTGCGCATCGATTTCGATCAGCAGCTGATCGAAAGCCTGTTGCGCGAACACAACTTCCCGGTCTGGGGGCGCGAGCGTCCAAGCAGCCTGCTGGTCGTTTCCTACGACGTCAACGAGCGGATCAAGCTGGTATCCCACGACGCCACGCCCGACTTGATCGAAATGCTCGACGAGGCGGCCACGCGTCACGCCGTTCCCGTGTTGTTTCCATTGATGGATTTACAGGATATAGAGATGGTCTCGATCGGTGATATCGTCTCGCGACACTACGATAGAATCGGAACCATGGCGGCGCGTTACGCGCCGGACGCGCTGCTGGTCGGTCAAATCATCGGTCGTAGCGGCGAAGGCTGGCAGGGTGACTGGGAGGTCCGCTTCGCTGATCAGATATTCAAATGGCGCCACGAGGCCTCGTCTAAAAAAGCCGTTGTCGACCAGGTTATCCGTCATCTCTCCCGCATTCTCGCGCTCGAGTATGCGCTCGAGGATCACCGTCGCGTGGAGCAGGCGCTGTTGCTTAGCGTGTCGGCGATCGATGGTATCGATCACCTGGTCAAGGTACAGGACTACCTGAGCTCGTTGAACGCGGTCAACAGCGTACGCATCGCCACGATCAACCAGGGCGTGGTCACCTACCGCCTGCAGTTGCGCAACGATCCGGAAGACTTGCAGCGCCTGATCGAGTTCGGCGAAGTGCTCGAGCAGGAAAATTTTCCCCAGGTTAATACCCAGGGCGACGCGCAGATTATCCTGAACTACAGCTACATCGACCGCGGAGCGAGCAATTAAACAAATCGCGTTACCGCTCGCGCTGGATCGTCAATACAGTTTCGATAACTTTTTTGCCGATCGCGCGGATCTGATCATCGCCAGCCTGCGTGCCCTGGTGCGGGGCGATGGCGAGATCCAGCTGGGCCTCTGGGGTGGCCCGGCGAGCGGCAAAACGCACCTGGTCAACGCCAGTGCGCACTACGCCCGCGGTCAGCGCCGCGGTCTGCAAATGTACGACGCGGCGCAACTGGTCGAGCTCGATGCAAAGGACTTCGACGGCTTCAGTCGCTGCGACGTACTCGCGATCGACAATCTCGACGCGATCGCGGGCAACGCTGACTGGGAAGCCTGTTTCTACCGGGTGATCAACCAGTGCCGCGATGGCCAGTTTCGTTTCCTCTACACGCTGTCCTGCCAGCCCCAGGCCCTGGGCACCGTGCTCGACGATTTTCGCTCGCGCCTGCAGTGGGGGTTGTTACTGGAATTACCGCTTAATCGGGATGAGGAGATTAGGCAAATCATCCTGCGCCGGGCGCGGTTGCTCGGAATCGAGCTTTCCACCGAGGTGATTTCCTATCTGCTGACCCACCACTCGCGTAACCTGCGCGCGCAGATGGCGATATTACGCTTGCTAGACGACGCGTCGCTTTCGCGCCAGCGGCGGGTGACTATCCCGCTGGTCAAGCAGGCGCTTGCGGAGAGCCCCGAGCGGCTCAGCCAGGCGGACGCAAGGCAAGATAGCGCGCGAAATAAATGCTAGACAGGAATAGCCCGAGGCTGAATAACGTCGTCGCCAGGCCGTAAAATCGCAACGGCGGGTTGGCAACCAGCTCGGCGACCCCGATACAGAAATAGACCAGGGCCATGAACCCGATCCAGCGGTAGGTATAGCGTTTTGTGCGCAACAGGCCCGGCAGGGGCAGGGCCAGTGGCAGGGTGAGCAACAGTACCCAGTAGTAATCTACCGCGAATACCGGCAACAGCAGGCTGAGTTGCGACAAGCACAGTCCGGTCCAGGCGAACAGGCTGAGCGCTTTTAGCGGGTACACGGAAATGTCGCCTAGGCCAGCCGACAGGCGAGATCGGCAATGCGCTTGCCAAGCGTTTTACAGGCCGCAACCTCGTGTTCGGTCAACGCCTGTCCGCTGTGCCCGGCGACGTGACTCGGGCCGTAGGGCGTGGCGCCGCTGCCGGTCTGATTCAGCGCTGGCTCCGAGTACGGAACGCCGGTTACCAGCATGCCGTGATGCAGCAGCGGCAGCATCATGCTGGTCAGGACGGTTTCCTGGCCGCCGTGCAGGCTCGCCGTGGCGGTAAAAACACCGGCGGGTTTGCCAATCATGCCCCCTGCTAGCCACATCGCACTGGTCTGGTCGAAAAAATATTTCACCGCGGAGGCCATGTTGCCGAAATAGCCGGGACTGCCGACGATCAGGCCGGCGCAGGTTTCGAGATCTTCGAGCCGCGCATAGGGCAGACCCTGTTCGGGTACCTCTGCCGCGGATTGTTCGGTCGTCGCCGAAACGGGCGGCAAAGTGCGCAGCACGGCCTCGCAGTGTGAATTCGAATCGACGCCGAGCCCGATTTGCTCGGCCATGCGCGCCACGCTGCCGTGACGGCTGTAATAAACGACCAGGATTTTATGCAATGATGTCGAGGACCTTGAGCGGAGGACGACCGATAACCGCCCGGTTCCCGAAGACGACGATAGGTCGCTGCAGCAGGGCTGGAAATTCGCAGATTGCCTCGATAATTTCGTCGTCGCTCAAGGAATCGTCATCCAGCTCGGCATCGCGATAGACCGGTTCCGTGGTGCGCATCAGGTCGCGCGCGGTAACCCCGAGCATGTCGATCAGGCTGCGCAGTTCGTCGGGTCCGGGCGGATCTTCGAGATAGTCGATTATGTCCGGCTTACAGTCGTGATCGACGAGAATTTGCAGGGTTTCGCGCGACTTGCTGCAGCTCGGGTTATGATAAATGACGAGTCTTTCGCTACTCATTGGC
>JBFGQE010000160.1:0-6406 GCA_041564355.1 Gammaproteobacteria bacterium
CAAGCTCGAAAAAACCATTAACACCGCGATGCGCATGCTCGACAATGTCATCGATTACAATTATTACAGCGTACCGCAGGCACGCACCTCCAACCTGCGTCATCGCCCGGTCGGGCTCGGCATCATGGGATTCCAGGATGCGCTGTTCAAGCAGCACATCCCGTACAGCTCCGAATCCGCAATCGAGTTCGCCGACGAATCGATGGAAGCGGTGAGTTACTACGCGATCCAGGCATCGACCCAGCTCGCCGACGAGCGCGGCGCCTACTCCAGCTACCCGGGTTCACTCTGGAGCCAGGGGATTTTGCCAATCGATTCGATCGAGCTTCTGCGCGACGCGCGCGGAGATTACCTGCAGCAGGACACCAGTTCGCGGATGAACTGGGACAGCCTGCGCCAGCGGGTCATGAGCGTCGGCATGCGGAATTCCAACACCATGGCGATCGCGCCGACCGCGACCATCTCCAATATTTGCGGCGTCAGCCAGTCAATCGAACCGATTTATCAAAACCTGTTCGTCAAGTCGAACCTGTCCGGCGAGTTCACCGTGGTCAACCCGTACCTGGTGGACGATCTCAAACAGCAGGGACTGTGGGACGACGTCATGGTCAACGACCTGAAGTACTACGACGGCAGCGTGCAGAACATCGACCGCGTTCCGGAAGACCTGAAAGCGATCTACTCGACCGCGTTCGAAATCGATTCACGCTGGCTGGTCGAGGCGGCGTCGAGGCGCCAGAAATGGATCGACCAGGGGCAATCGCTGAATCTTTACATGGCCGAACCGTCTGGCAAAAAGCTGGACAACCTGTACAAGCTGGCCTGGGTGCGGGGCTTGAAGACGACTTATTACCTGCGCTCGCTGGGCGCGACCGCGGTCGAAAAATCAACCACTGAAATGCCAGAGCCCAAGATCGAAGAAGAACCCAAGGTTTGTTCGATCCTCGATCCGGATTGCGAAGCCTGTCAATAACAAGCAGCAGATATAAAAGTAGGAGAAAGTATATGTTGAACTGGGATGAACCCTTAACCCCGCAGGCACCGCCAACACCCGAGCCGGCGCTGGACGCGACCTCGCCCGAGGGCAAGACCGAACTGGTTGCGTTAACCCGGGAAGCGCCGCGCGACGACGCACCGATGGATCGGCTGAGCGAGCTGGCGCCTCCGCCGGTCGGCGCCAAGCCGATCAACCCGGAAGACAAGCGAGTGGTTAACGGGCTCACCGATATCAACCAGCTGGCGCCGTTCAAGTACCCCTGGGCCTGGGAGTACTTTCTCAACGCGAACCGCAATCACTGGACACCGCTCGATATCAACATGACCCAGGACGTGCACGACTTCCAGCACAAGTTGACCCTGGAAGAGCGCCACGTCTATACCAACGTGCTGTCTTACCTGACCACGTCCGATATTCTCGCGATGCGAAACATCGGCCTCGCCGTGATGGAGAAAATGTCGGCGCCCGAATTGCAGATTTACCAGGCGCGCCAGGTTTACGAGGAAGCGATGCACACCTGGACTTACCAGCACTGTATCGAATCCATCGGTCTCGACCAGGGTGAGATATACAACCGCTATCGCGTCGTCCCGGAAATTCATCACAAGATACAGATGTGCAACCGGCGCCTCGATTCGGTATTGCGCCCGAATATCGACCTGAACGATCGAGACGAGCTGGAGAATTTCGTCCTCGCCTATACCTTCTTCGCCGGCGTGTTCGAGGGCACCTGGTTCTATAACGGCTTCAGCCCGGTGTTTGCGTTGCAGCGCCGCGGCCTGATGAAAGGCACGGCCGAACAGTTGCAGTACATCATGCGCGACGAAGTATTGCACGCGTCGTTCGGTATTCGTGTCTGCAACCAGATCATCACCGAGGAAAACATCAAGCTCGATCCGAAGGTGATCCAGCAGATGTGGGAAGAAGCCGAGGCCGCGGAAATGCAATACGCCGATTTCCTGCTGCCTGACCCGATTCTCGGTTACAGCGCGAGAGACCATATCGCGCAGTTCCGCTTCATCGCCAACCGTCGGGCCAACAAGCTGCATCACAAGATCCCGTTCCCGGGAGCCGAGAATGCGTTGCCGTGGCTGGACGAGCAGGCAAACCTGAAGAAGGAGAAAAATTTCTTCGAAACCCGCGTCACCGAGTACCAGACGGGAGGTGCGCTGAACTGGGACTGAGTTAACCAGCCATTACTGAGTCCACACCGAATTAGTGTTACACGCGCTCTTCGGTTGTAACCTTGGGCCAGGTAACCGGGATACCCCATGTCCCGCTACCTGGCCTTTTTTATCGCATGCAAACAGGCGCGCAATTGGGTCACGCGTAGCGAGGGGCGCGGTAACGAGGTCGTTTTATCCTGCGAGCAGCAGGATTCTCAGGAAAAGATCAGCAGGCCGAATAACGTGGTCGAGCGGAGTGCGTTCAGCGGGCGTAAGAACCAGTTGAGCGCGACATAGCAGCCCAGCGGAATAATCAGCAGAATCAGTGCAAACCCGAGCCAGTGTTCGAGCGGAGCTGGTATCAGGCACTCATTGCCAAACACCAGCTCGCAAACCAGCCCGTCAAACAGACCCCCGACCACGGCATCGAAAGCCAGCCCGTAAAACAGGCAGGCAATTATTGCAACAGGAAAGGCTAGTGCTCGCATAAAATCTGGCCAATCTTTGCGCCGCGGTGTAAACCGCATTGCGCGATACAGAAATCTGGGATACGGGTGTCTTGCTATTCGATTTACCTTCATCACTTTAGCCTGATCTTTCCCGATTATCAAATCCGGCCCGAAAGGTTCCCTCGTTTTTTCTTCGGCCAGCTACGAGGGCTTGCGGCCGCAGCGCAGGGAGCTTAGCGGCCCCTGGGGGGAACACCATCCTGGTTCAGCCCCCTTTTGCCGGCGCCGGCTGGCAACCCGGACAAAAATACATCTTCCGCCCGCCGGCGTTGTTGCACTCGATCTTTGCCCCGCAAAAGTGGCAATTTTGCCCGGCCCGGCCGTAACTGTTGAAACGATGCTGCTCTTTTCTTGTCAGGCCCTGCGCCCTGAGTTTATTGACCAGGCGCGCCGGATTGATAATCCCGCGCGTGCGGTAGGCACGATCGGTCAGGTCGATCACCTGTCTCGCCAGGCGGCGCAATTGCGCCTGGCTGCACTGTGCCGGTTTCAGCAATGGATGCAGCCCCGCCCGGGTCAGGATCTCGGCGCGTAAATAATTACCCAGCCCGGCGACGAATCCCTGGTCGAGCAAAAGGCCCGCGAGCTGGCGCTGGCGAAAGCGCTGCGAGTTGAGGCGGTCGACTATACAGTCGACCCCGGGCCTATCGCTCAACAGGTCGGGGCCAAGCCGGGAAAGAAACGGATGCCGCGCCAGCTCGCGTAATTTCAGTACCTCTATCGCCGATGCGCTGTAGAGTAAGGCGCTGAATTCGTCGTTGTGAATCGCGAGCCGCAGCTGGCGATTGGTGTCGGGAAGGCGCCCACGGGGTTCGATATACCAACGGCCGTAGAGCTGGTTGTGGCTGTAGATTACGAGATCGTTGTCGAAATGCGTCAGGATCGCTTTGCCGCGCGTTGTCACGCCGGTCACGCGTCGACCGGTGAGGCGCTTCTCGAAGCGCCGCAGCGCGGCGAAGGCGAAGCTCACCGAGGTCGTCGGGCGCTGCAGCAGCGCCTTTTCGACTTCGTCGGCGGCGAGGCGTATTTCGGGGCCCTCTGGCATACTGCCGATTTATGACTGGTCGAGACCGATCATCGACCGTGTAGTCGGGATCGCTCAGACATTTTCTTCCTCGTCTAGCCAGAGGTAAAACTCGAGTTCTTCGTAGAGTTCGAATTCGTCTTCGCTATCGATTACCACGAGATCGTCTACCTCGGCGCGCGGAAAACCATCGTCCCGCAGCGAGTCGAGGGTGACCACCGCCGCGACCGCAAGCAGCAACGTGGCGAAGGCCGTCGCGCGTGCCCAGCCCGGCAGCGGGCGGCGATTCGTGCCGTCGAGTGCAGTACTGCGCGCGGCCTGCAGCGCAAGCCGCGTCGCATCGTCAACCTGTTGCTTATCCAGGGTCTGCCTGATTCGTTTCTGCCAGGGATCCTGTTTACTCATCTTCATCTCCCAATATTTCGCGGAGTCGTCTTGTTGCACGCGCGTAATGCGTTTTCACGCTGTTTTCCGAAATAGACAGCGCGAAGGCTGTTTCGCGAGTGCTCATCTCCTGCCAGGCGCGCAACAAAAAAGTCTGCTGCTGGCGCAACGGCAGGGTCTCGAGGGCACGCAATACCCGCGTCAGTTCATCGTCGATCAGTGCGCAGCGTTCGGCCGAAACCTGCTGCGTCGGAGTCTCGACATCCTCGGCTTGCCAGGGCATCAGGCCGCGCAAAACCTGGCGAAGCTTTTGCTTACGATACCAGTCTTTGATGCCATTGTGCAGGATTCGGTAAAACAGCGGCGCCCATTCCTCCGGGTTCCGGTCCTGGTACTTTTGCACCAGTCTGAGCATGCTTTCCTGCACCAGCTCGAGCGCATCCTGATGGTCGCGGGTCAGGGTCATTGCCATCAGGTAAGCTCTTTGTTCCGATTCACGGAAGAAAGCGTCCATTGCCTGGCGAGTTGCGGCATCCATCGGTTCATAGCACCCACTGCAGTCCGAGCGACAAGCCCGACAACTCGGACTCGCCCGGAATCGTTGCGGCCACCGACAGGCCGAGATTCGGGTCAGGCCAATGCTGCCAGGTCAACGTCAGGCTATCGCTATGACTGTCGTCGATGGCGGATCGATCACGCGATAACAACAGGCTGTAGTCGTTGTCCACGTCAAGCCTGCCGACGAGTAACGAATCTATCCGGGAAACCAGCAGCGAGCTATGCGCCAGCGCCGATGTCTTTACGATAAACTGCGCAAAATCGCTGCGCTCGAGACCCGACAGATCATCCTCGTAATCGTAGCGCCAGCGACTCGCCTGCCAGTACCAGGCGCCTCGTTGCCAGCCGAGCATCAACGCGTAGCCGCTGACGTCGGTGGAGATTCGATCGGGTACGAAGGTAGCCAGGAAGTCGGTCAGGTCTTCACGGGTAAAAATCAATAGCTCGCCTTCCTCCAGCTGCAGGCGAAACTGCCAGTCGCCCCGGGCCAGCCCCAGCGCGAGACCCAGCGTTTCCTTTTCCAGTTCACCCTCGTTGCCCTCGAAAAAATGCAACGCCTCGATATCGACGAGATCGGTCAACTCGAACCAGATCGCCGAAGCCAGAGCCAGGCTATCGAAGGTTTCTTCGTCATCGGACAGCTCGCTGCTGCGATAGTCACCGGCGAAACCGACGCGCTGACCAAGCGGCAGTGAAAAACCGATTCCCCCGCTCAAGTCTCCGTCATCCTCGATCGCTAAATCGAGACCGAAGTCGATCGCGGGCGCGTCGTCGAGGCCCATCCACTCATCGGCAGACGCGTACCCGGCGGGCACGAGCAGCAGACACAGCATCAGCAGGCGGCGCCTCATGAATTGCTATCGCGCCTGTGCCTCAGGTACAACAGCCAGCGCTTGCGCTGCTCCGGTGTCATCTTGCGCCAGCGCTGGCGGAGTTTTTTACGCTTGTCCGGCGGAAGGTTCTTGAAGCGCTTGAACGCGTTGCGAATTTTCGCTTTCTGCGTCGGCGATAGTTTCTGGAACTTGTCGAATCGCAGTCGAATTGCGTCGCGTTGCCGCGGGCTTAGAGCCTGCCAGCGCTTGAAGCGCTCCTGCATCATGCTGCGCTGTTCCGGCGTCATTTTTTGCCAGCGCTCGGCACCGCGCAACAGGCGCGCACGCTTGTCCTCGGGCAGCTCGGACCAGCGTGATTCGAACGGTTTGAGAATCCGCTGCTGATCCGCTTCCAGTTCATTCCAGGGCTGGGCCAGCGCCGCGAACGGTATCGCCAGCAGACCGTAAACAACCAGGCTCGACAATCCTTTGCGCGCTGCTAACAGTATCCAGTTCATTCGCTATTTACCTCTTTCGTTTCAGCGACATCCCGCAAGGCATGGTGCTCGAGCAGCTGCCAGGTCTCCTCATCCAGCGGATCCAGATCGCCGAGAAACTCGAGCATCGCCTCGGAGGGCAGCGCCGGATCCGACGATGACGCTTCCGACTGCGCCATCACCGGCACAGGAGAGCAAACCATCAGGATGACCATCAAACCGCGGCGCAAGAACAATTCCCCCATCGAAGGATGGGGGAATTGTAGCAACCAAGCTGCGCTTCCGGTTGTGATCTTTTTACTCCGTAATGCGCGTGACGAGCTGACGCGCTATCAGCAACAGACCAGGGGCGTCGTACTCTCCCTTGGCGATCACGAAGACCACTTTGTGTCCATCCGTCAACAGTTCGTCGAGCGCGACCTGGTAACGATTCCAGTCAAGATAGACATGAACCCGGCG
>JBFGQE010000161.1:0-6361 GCA_041564355.1 Gammaproteobacteria bacterium
CGCGATCCTGACCAATCTCGAGGCGCACGACGTACTGTTCATCGACGAAATCCACCGCCTGAGCCCGGTGGTCGAGGAAATCCTGTACCCGGCAATGGAGGATTTTCAGCTCGATATCATGATCGGCGAAGGCCCCGCGGCGCGCTCGATCAAGCTCGACCTGCCGCCGTTCACGCTGGTTGGCGCGACCACGCGTGCCGGCCTGCTGACTTCCCCGCTGCGCGACCGTTTCGGCATCGTGCAGCGGCTCGAGTTTTACAGCGCGGAGGAACTCGGCCGTATCGTCATGCGCTCGGCCGGCCTGCTTGGAATCCGGGTCGAGGCCGACGGCGCGCGCGAGATCGCGAGCCGCTCGCGCGGCACGCCGCGCATTGCGAACCGATTGCTGCGCCGCGCGCGCGATTATGCGGAGGTTCGGGCCGATGGTGTGATCACCGCCGAGGTCGCCCGCGCCGCGCTGGATATGCTCAAGGTCGACCAGTCCGGCCTGGACCACATGGACCGGCGCCTGATCCTGTCACTGATCGAAAAGTTCGACGGCGGACCGGTTGGCGTGGAAAGCATGTCGGCCGCGATCGGCGAAGAACGCGGCACCATCGAAGACGTGATCGAACCCTACCTGATCCAGCAGGGATTTATGATGCGAACCCCGCGCGGACGTGTGGTAACATCCCGCGCGTATTCGCATTTCGGCCTGAAACAGTCGCAGCAGAGTGAAATAGATCTCTAGCCTCCAGCGGATAGTCCGTTTTACATTACCGATTACTGACCATGAATGATGATTCACTGCTAACCCTGATTGTCAACGCCAGCATTCCGGTGCAACTGGTGATGTTGATACTGCTGATCGCGTCGGTCCTGTCGTGGGCGTTGATGTACATCAAGCGCGGTTATATCCGGCAATCCCAGGCCGAGGCCAGGACTTTCGAGGGCCGTTTCTGGTCCGGGATTAACCTCAGCGACCTGTTTGCTCAGCTCAGCGTGCGCCAGGAGCGGCGTTTCGGCCTCGAGGCGATCTTCGAGAACGGATTTCGCGAATTTGCCCGCGCGCGCAAGGCCGAGCTGGATAACAGCGAGGTTGTGCGTTCGGCGCACCGCGCGATGAAAGTATCGATGGCGCGCGAGATCGAGGCGCTGGAAAACAACCTGACTTTCCTGGCAACGGTCGGCTCGGTCAGCCCTTACGTCGGGCTGTTCGGCACCGTCTGGGGCATCATGGAGTCCTTCCGCGCGCTTGCCGGCGTGCAGCAGGCGACGCTGGCGATGGTCGCACCGGGCATTTCCGAGGCGCTGATTGCGACCGCGATGGGTTTGCTGGCGGCGATTCCGGCCGTGGTGGCCTACAACAAGTTCACCAGTGAAATCGACGTGATGGTCGTGCGCTACGAAAACTTCCTCGAAGAATTCACCGGCATTCTGCAGCGCCAGGCGCATTCATCCAAGTAACGACGATCGCGTGAAAAGACGCCGCCCCATATCCGAAATCAACGTCGTGCCCTACATCGACGTGATGCTCGTGTTGTTGATTATTTTCATGGTTACCGCGCCGTTGTTGAAGCAGGGCGTGGAGGTCGATCTGCCGACCGCGCCGGCCAATCCGCTGGACGCCGACAGCCCGGAACCGATCGTGATCAGCGTCGACCGTAAAGGCTTGATGTACCTGAATATCGCGTCCGACCCGGACGCGAGCATCGAGGCGGAAGCGCTGGTCGGCCAGGTCAAGTCGGCGCTGGCCGCGGCACCCAAACGGCCGGTCATGGTGCGCGGCGACGCCAACGGCCCCTACCAGAACGTCGTCGCGACCCTGGTCCTGCTGCAGCGGGCCGACGTCGCGTCGGTGGGCCTGGTCACCGACCCCGAGGAAGATCAGTAGTGCTCGACACGCTGCGCAAGCATCCGATGGCCCTGGGCCTGTCGGTTTTGCTGCACCTGCTGGTACTTGGCCTGATCCTGTTAAACCTGGATTTCGTCGATCGGCCGAAGCAGATGAAAAGCGGTGACGTCGCCAAGACGGTGAAGGCCGAGGTGGTCGACCAGCAACAGCTCGAGGCACGCGAGAAACAGAAGGAACTCGAGGCGCAAAAAATACGCGATGCGGAGCGCAAGAAAAAAGAACTCGAAGCGAAAAAACGCGAAGAGCGCAAACGCCGGGAGGCAGAAAAGAAACGCGCGGAGGAAGCCAAAAAGCAGGCGGAACTGAAACGCAAAAAAGAGGCCGAGGCGAAGCGTCAGGCGGAAGAAAAACGCAAGGCGGAGGAAAAGCGCAGGGCAGAAGAGAAGCGCCTGGCCGAGGAAAAGCGCAAGGCAGAGGAAATTCGCCTGACCGAGGAGAAACGCAAGGCGGAAGAAGCCCGGATCGCCGAGGAGAAACGCAGGCAGGAGGAAGCTCGCACGGCGGAGGAAGCGCGCATCGCGGCGGAGAACGCGGCCGAGGAAGCGCGCATCGCCGCGGAGAAGGCGGCCGAGGAAGAGCGATTGCGCAAGGAAGCCGAGGCGCGACGGCTCGCCGAGGAAGAACAGAAACGCAAGGAGGCGGAATTAAAGGCGAAATTGCTCGCCGAGGAAAACCAGCGCCGGCTGAACTCGTTGCGCGAGGCCTATATCCTCGCGATCCAGCAAAAAGTGCATCGAAATTGGATAAAGCCCGCCGGAAGTGGGAAAATGCCCCGGTGCCAGGTGAAGGTGCTGCAGGGACCCGGTGGAATTATCCTCGACGTTACCTTTGGCGACTGTGGCGGCAGCACCTCGACTTACCGTGCGTCGATCGAAAATGCAGTGTACAAGGCCGAACCCCTGCCGAAGCCGGGCGACCCGGAACTGTTCGAGCGGGATTTGATATTTTACTTTGACCCAACCAGCTAACGTGTTGATAAAGAAAAGACTACTACCCCTGTTACTGATTCTGCTGGCGCCGTTGGCGAACCACGCCCGCGCGGCTTTGACCATCGAGATTACCGGCGGCATCGAGGGTGCGTTACCGATTGCGGTCGTGCCCTTCGATATGTCGCGCCTCAGCAGCAAGCTGCCGATCGACATCGCGCAAATCGTCGCCAGCGACCTCGATCGCAGCGGCGTGTTGAAGAGCATGGATCGAGGGGCTTTGCCGGCCAGTCCGCACTACAGCAACCAGGTGCGCTACGCGCAATGGAAGACCGCGGGCCAGGATTATCTGGTCGTTGGCCGCGTGTTGGAAAAATCGCCCGGGGTTTACGATATCCAGTTTCAGTTGCTCGACGTGCTCAAGCAGAAGCAGTTGATCGGTCGCAGTATGTCGGCGAAGAAACGCAACCTGCGCTCGCGCGCGCACCAGATCAGCGATTTCATATATGAACAGATTACCGGCACGCGCGGCGCGTTCAATACGCGTATCGCTTACGTGCGCGCGCAGGCGGACGCGGCACGCAAGTACGTGCTGCAGGTTGCCGATACCGACGGCTTCAACGCACAGAACGTGCTCGAGTCGGACGAGCCGATCATGTCGCCGAGCTGGTCGCCGGACGGCAAGTCGCTGGCCTACGTGTCCTTCGAAAGCAAGCGCCCGGAGATTTTCATTCAGCACCTCGCCACCGCTCGCCGGCAAAAGGTTTCCGGGTTCCGCGGGCTGAACAGTGCGCCGAGCTGGTCGCCGGACGGCAAGTTCCTCGCGCTGGTGCTGTCCAAGGACGGTAACCCGGACGTCTATACGCTGAATACCGCGACCAAGCGGCTCAAGCGCGTGACCAACCACCGCGCTATCGATACTGAGCCGGTGTGGATGCCGGACGGCAGGTCGATCGTGTTTACCTCCGATCGCGCCGGTTCGCCCCAGCTTTATCAGGTCGATATCGATGGCGGCCGGGCGCGTCGGCTGACCTTCGAGGGACGCTACAATTCGGCCGCGAGCCTGTCGCCGGACGGCAAGTACGTCGCGCTGGTGCACGGCGACCGGGGCCAATATAAAATAGCCCAACTGGAAATCGAAACGGGAAATCTGACCGTGCTGACCGACAGTACGCTCGACGAATCCCCGTCCTTTTCACCGAATGGTAAAATGGTGCTGTACGCGTCGACGGAGGGTAACAGCGGCATCCTGTACGCGATCTCGATCGACGGTCGCGCACGGCACAAGTTATCGGACCAGGCCGGCGATATTCGCGAACCGGTCTGGGGACCGTTCGAAAGCAAGTAGCCCCAAATGCAATTTAACCCTGAATCACACGGAGCAGGATCAAGATGAAACCGAAATTATTTTTTAAGACGGGTATGACCGCATTGTTGATCGCGCTGTACCTGTCGGCCTGTGCGACCTCCAAACCGGAGCCCCTCGACGGCCCGCCGCCGGAAGACGACCAGTCGCAGGCGCAGACCGGGACGACCACCGATGGCGGCATCAGCGGTGCCGACGCCACCGGTCTCGACGGCAGCGACACCGGTGGCGTGACCGCGATCGGCGATGATAGCATGATGTCCGCGATGGAACGGCTCGAGCAAACCGAGGGAGACCTTTCCAACCGCACGATCTACTTCGAGTTCGACAGCGCCAAGCTGACCGACGAGTCGCTCGCATTGCTCGAGATTCATGGTAATTTTATCGCCGGCAACGGTGAAGTCAGCGTGCGCCTCGAAGGGCATGCCGATGAACGCGGCAGCCGCGAATACAATATCGCGCTGGGTGATCGCCGCGCGCAGTCGGTGCGCCGCGTGCTGTTGTTCCAGGGCGCTGCGACCGACCAGATCGAAACGGTCAGCTACGGCGAGGAACAACCCGCGGTAGCCGGTCATAACGAGGAAGCCTGGGCGAAAAACAGAAGGGTAGAACTGATTTACACGGTGAACTGACATGAATATCGAATTTCGCTCGCGACGCGGTGCACCGTTGCTGCTCGCGCTGTTGATTGGGGCCGGTGTTGCGCCGGCGACGGCGCAGAGCGTGCTGACGCCCGAACAGATGAGCCTGCGGGTCACGCGCAGCGAGGCGGCGCTGGAAAAAATTGAGCGGCAAATGAAAGACATGAGCGAGGATATGGGCCGCCTCGGGCGTCTGATCGATAACCGCGCGATGCTGGACATGATTCAGCAGGTGGATAACCTGGCCGAGGAAATCAGCCTGCTGCGCGGCGAGATCGAAATCCAGGGCAACGACATCGGCGAGATCAAGCAGCGCCAGCGTGAGCTTTACCTCGATATCGATCGCCGCCTGCGCGAACTCGAGAGCGGCGCGACCGCGCAGGCGCCGGCCGGGTCGATCAGCGTGCCGCAAATCGATACCACGCCGTCGGTCGAACCCGCCGACACCAGCAGTCAGCAAACCCCGGCAATCGAACCGAGCCTGCCGGCGCAGACAACGGCATCGATCAACCAGACCTCGTCGGTTACCCAGAGCGAGGAACGGGACGCTTACCAGGCGGCTTTCGACACGCTCAAGGAAGGGCGTTACAAAAAGGCCAAGACCGAGCTCAGGACGTTTCTCGATCGCTATCCCAACAGCAGTTTCGCCGGTAACGCCCAGTACTGGCTCGGCGAGGCGCATTACGTGACGCGCAATTTCGAGCAGGGCATCACCGAGTTCGAAACCGTGCTGACGCGTTACCCGACGAGCAACAAGGTGCCTGACGCGATGCTGAAACTGGGCTACACGTTTTACGAGTTGAAGCAGTTCGAGCAGGCGAAGACGATTCTGCAGGATTTGCGCGAACGTTTTCCGAAAGCCACGGCGTCGCGACTCGCGGCCAAACGGCTCGATCGGATTCGCAAAGAGGGGCACTAGCCCGATTTTTCCTTGAAATCGACCCGGGGATCGGTATTATTCCCCACTCTTTTCGGGGGCCGTTAGCTCAGTTGGTAGAGCATCTGACTTTTAATCAGGTGGTCGAGCGTTCGAATCGCTCACGGCCCACCACTTTTTCCCCATTCAGTTATCCGTACGCCCTCGCGGCGTGCACCTATTAAGCTCGACCACCTGATTCAAAGTCAGATGCGGCGGTAGCGCGCAAAAACTAACGAAGCCGAGATCTAAAGCGTTCGATAAATATGCCGGGAGCAAATTTAGACGCCCGTAGGGCGGCCCCGCAGGCCGGCGTTAGCTGGCCGGAGGGGTGCCGCACAAGGATGTGCGGCACAATCGCTCACGGCCCACCGTTTTTCCCCTATAAATCAATAGCTTTAAGTCTAACAATCCTGCATCTCTGCCGGACGGATAGATTCCTGGCGCGCTGTTGGCGCATTACCCTTTAACCGCGCAGCTGATAATTTCTTTTGGATGATCAGACGCGGAGGTGATCTCGATTTTAGATACTCCCGTTACTAGTTAGTCAATTAGGATGGGGGATTGGCGTTTTTGTATTTCGAGGCGTCGAACGATTAGTGCTTGGCTTTATCAACC